>NZ_JBEOXU010000051.1:0-40286 GCF_040296725.1 Streptomyces sp. NPDC002044 | reverse complement strand
GCCGCGGCCGCCGCCGTCGCCGCGCTGGTGTGGCCCGGGCGGGCCGCCGGCCGCTTCCCCTTCACCGCGCACCTGCTGGCCGCGGCCGCCGTCGGCTGGGCCGCGTACCGCCACGGCCCGGCCCTGGCCGTCGCCCTCGCGCTGGCGGTGGCCCCCGGGCACCTGGTGGCGGCCGCGTTCGCCGCCCGGGCCCGGGCCCGGCTGGCCGGGAGCCGGGGCCTCGGGGAGTTCGCCGACCGGGCCCGGCCGCTGCTCGCCGGGGGCGTGGCGGTGTTCACCGCGGCCGCCGCCGGGGCCGCCGCGCTCGCCGGGGCGGGCCTCGCCGCGGCCGTGCCGCTCGCGGTGCTGCTGTTCCTGGCCCGGCTGCTGCTGCGGCACCGGGCCGACCGGCGGCCGGTCGCCGCCGCGCTCGTCATCGCCCTGGTCCCGGTCCCGGCCGCGGCGGTCGCCGCCGCGGCGGGACTCCTCGTACACGCCTTCCTCACCCTGTCCCGCGCGTCCGCCCATGCGCGGCCCTGAGCCCCGTCCCCGTGACGGACCCCGCTCTTCGGAGCCGACGCCGGAGCGCGCACCCCTGTCCCCGCCCCATCCACCCACCCGCAAGGAGACACAGGACATGACCGGCCAGCCAACCAACCAAGGGGCCACGCGATGAGGGTGCTGCTGATCGGAGCCAACGGATACCTCGGCCGCTACGTCGCCGACCGGCTGCTCGCCGACCCGGCCGTCCAGCTCACCGCGCTCGGCCGCGGCGACGACGCCGACGTCCGCTTCGACCTCGCCACCGGCAGCCCCGGTGCGCTCACCCGCTTCCTCGACGCCGTCCACCCGGGCGTCGTCGTCAACTGCGCCGGAGCCACCCGCGGCGGAGCCCGCGAGCTGACCCGGCACAACACCGTCGCCGTCGCCACCATCTGCGAGTCCCTGCGCCGCAGCGGCTGCGGCGCCCGCCTGGTCCAGCTCGGCTGCGCCGCCGAGTACGGGCCCAGCCAGCCCGGATCGTCCACGGCCGAGGACGCCGTGCCGAGACCCGGCGGACCGTACGGAGTCAGCAAGCTGGCCGCCACCGAGCTGGTGCTCGGCTCCGGCCTGGACGCCGTCGTCCTGCGGGTGTTCTCGCCCGTCGGCCCCGGCACCCCGGCCGGCTCGCCGCTCGGCCGCCTCGCCGAGGCCATGCGCCGCGCGATGCAGTCCGGGGACGGCGAGCTGAAGCTCAGCGGGCTCGGCGTGCAGCGCGACTTCGTGGACGTACGGGACGTGGCGCGCGCCGTGCACGCCGCCTCCCTCTCCGCCGCCCAAGGCGTCGTCAACATCGGCACCGGCCGCGCGGTCCGGCTGCGCGACGCGGCCGCCGTCCTGGCCCGGGTCGCCGGGTACGGGGGCGCCCTGCACGAGCTGGACGTCCCGCACGGCGGACCGCAGGCGCACGCCCACCCCGGCCGCCCGGCCGGCCTCGCCGCCATCGGATCCCCCCGCTCCGAGGCGACGGCCGAACAGCTCGCCGGGCAGGCGCCCCAGCCGTACCCGTACCCGGACGGCTGCGGGGCCTGGCAGCAGGCCGACGTGCGCACGGCCCGCGACCGGCTCGGCTGGCGGCCGCGGATCAACCTGGAGGAGTCCCTCGCGGACATCTGGATGGAGGCGGCGTGCCGCATCTGACCACGCCGCCCGGGGCCGCGCTGGCCGAGGGGACCGAGGCCGGCCGCCTGGGCCTCGGCATCCCCGGCTACGCGCACCCGCTCCTGGCGCCGGTCGAATGGGCCGAGCTGACCCGCCCCGGCACCCCACTGCACTGGGCGGTGCTCAACGTCGCGGACGGTCCCGGCGGACGCCCCGATCCGCACTGCACCGAGGCCGCCGTGAAACTCCGCCGCTCGGGCGGCACGGTCCTCGGGCATCTCGCGATGCGAGACGGGGAGCGGTCCTTCGGGGAACTGCTCTCCGACGCCCACCGCTTCCGCGACTGGTACGGGGTGGGCGGCTTCTACCTGGAGCGGGCCCCGGCCGGACCGGCCGAACTGGCCGCGGTGCGCCGGGTGTCGGACGCCCTGCGCGGCCTCGGCCAGGAGGTGCTGATCGTGCTCGGACAGGGCACGCACCCGTGCGAGGGCTACGTGGAAGCCGCCGACCAGCTGGTCACCTTCTCCGGGGGCTGGGCCGACTACCGGTGGTCCCAGGTCGCGGAGTGGACCGCCGACCACCCGCCGGAGCGGTTCTGTCACCTCGTCCACGGCGTGCCCCGCACGCACCTGGAGGAGGCGACGCGGATCGCCCGCTGGCAGGGCGCGGCGACCGTCTGGTTCACGGACCGGCGCGGCACTCCGGCCGCGGATCCGTGGGCCTCGATGCCCGGGTACTGGGACGAAATCGTCTCGCGGATCGGACCGGGTGTCTCGGAATGAAGGAGGGCGTGGCAGTGTTACGGGAAGAACCACCGTTCAGACGTTCACATCTACGGAGTCCCCGTGTCGCTGCCACCCCTGGTAGAGCCAGCTGCTGAGCTCACCGTTGACGAGGTCCGTCGGTACTCCCGCCACCTGATCATCCCGGATGTCGGGATGGACGGCCAGAAGCGCCTGAAGAACGCCAAGGTGCTGGCCGTGGGCGCGGGCGGCCTCGGTTCGCCCGCCCTCATGTACCTGGCCGCGGCCGGCGTCGGCACGCTGGGCATCGTGGAGTTCGACGAGGTCGACGAGTCGAACCTGCAGCGCCAGATCATCCACAGCCAGGCGGACATCGGCCGTTCCAAGGCCGAGTCGGCCCGCGACAGCGTGCTGGGCATCAACCCGTACGTGAACGTGGTCCTCCACGAAGAGCGGCTCGAAGCCGAGAACGTGATGGAGATCTTCAGCCAGTACGACCTGATCGTCGACGGCACGGACAACTTCGCCACGCGCTACCTGGTCAACGACGCCTGCGTACTGCTGAACAAGCCGTACGTGTGGGGCTCGATCTACCGCTTCGACGGCCAGGCTTCGGTCTTCTGGTCCGAGCACGGCCCGTGTTACCGCTGCCTGTACCCCGAGCCGCCCCCGCCGGGCATGGTCCCGAGCTGCGCCGAAGGCGGCGTACTGGGCGTGCTCTGCGCGTCCATCGGGTCCATCCAGGTCACCGAGGCCATCAAGGTCCTCACGGGTGTCGGCGAGCCGCTGGTCGGCCGTCTGATGATCTACGACGCCCTGGAGATGCAGTACCGCCAGGTCAAGGTCCGCAAGGACCCCGACTGCGCGGTCTGCGGTCCGAACGCGACCGTCACCGAGCTCATCGACTACGAAGCCTTCTGCGGCGTCGTGTCGGAGGAGGCCCAGGAGGCGGCCCTCGGCTCGACGATCACTCCCAAGCAGCTCAAGGAGTGGATCGACAGCGAGGAGCCGATCGAGATCATCGACGTCCGCGAGGTCAACGAGTACGAGATCGTCTCGATCCCCGGCGCGAAGCTGATCCCCAAGGGAGAGTTCCTGATGGGCACGGCCCTCCAGGACCTGCCCCAGGACAAGCGCATCGTCTTGCACTGCAAGACGGGTGTCCGCAGTGCGGAAGTTCTCGCGGTCCTGAAGTCCGCGGGCTTCTCGGACGCGGTGCACGTCGGCGGCGGCGTCATCGGCTGGGTCCACCAGATCGAGCCGGACAAGCCGGTCTACTAGGCCGGTCCGCATGCAGTGACCCGCAGGGGCCGTACCGCGCTCGAAGCGCCGTACGGCCCCTGCGGCGTTCCCGGACCGCTCGGTTGCCCGGTTGCTCAGCCGCTCTGTGGCTGCTGCGGGGCGACGGGCGTTCCCGTGGGGTCCGGGGCCGCGGTGCACACGGTGCCGGCCGCCGGGGACTTCCCGTCCAGCAGGTACGAGTTCACCGCCTGCTGCACGCACGCGTCGCCGCTGTTGTAGGCGCCGTGCCCCTCGCCCTTGTACGTGAGCTCCACGCCGACGCCGGGGCCGAGGCGCTCCACCATCTTGCGGGCGCCCTCGTACGGGGTGGCCGGGTCGCCGGTGTTGCCGATCACCAGGATGGGGGCGGATCCCGGGGCGGACACGTCCGGGGTCTCCCACGCGCCCGCGACGGGCCAGTCGGTGCAGCCCATCATGGCCCAGCCGAGGAAGTCGCCGAAGACGGGCGACGCCTCGCGGAACGCCGGCAGCTTGGCCTTGGTCTGCGCCAGGGTGTAGCGCTCCTTGGAGTCCGCGCAGTTGATCGCGGTGTTCGCGGCGCCGATGTTGCTGTAACGGCCTTGCTGGTCTCGCCCGTTGAGCGCGTCCGAGAGGGCCATCAGCAGCTGGCCCTGCCCGCCGCCCGCCTCGTCCAGGCCCTGTTCCAGCAGGGGCCACAGCTCCTTCGAGTACAGGGCCTGGGCGATGCCGTTCGTCGCGGCGCTCTCGGTGAGCATCCGGTCGCCGATGCCCGCGATGGGTTTCGCCGCGAGCGACTTCTGGAGCGCGATGACGCCTTGCTCGATCTCCTTGGCGGTGCTGCCCTGGAGCTGGCAGGCGTCGCCGCGGTCCACGCAGTCCTGCGCGAAGTTGCCGAGGGCCAGTTGGAAGCCCTTGGCCTGGCCGAGGGCCCCCTCCTCGGAGGTCTTGGTCGGGTCCACGACGGCGTCGAAGACGGCCCGGCCGACGTTTTTCGGGAAGAGGTGGGCGTAGACCCCGCCGAGTTCGGTGCCGTAGGAGATGCCGAAATAGTTGAGCTTCTCGTCGCCGAGGGCCTGGCGGACGCGGTCGAGGTCGCGGGCGGCGTTGGAGGTGCCGACGTGCGGGAGGACCTTCGCGGAGTTCGTCTCGCAGGCCCGCTGGTACGTCCTGATGTTGTCGACGAACGCCTTCTCCTGCTCCGGGGTGGCCGGGGAGGAGTCCTGGGCGTAGTACGCGTCCAGCTGCTTGTCGTCCTCGCAGCGGACGGGGGCGCTGCGGCCCACCCCGCGGGGGTCGAAGCTCACCAGGTCGTACCGGGCGCGCAGGGCCTCGTACTCCTTGGCGGCGCCCGGGAGGGTGGTGATGCCGGAGCCGCCGGGGCCGCCGAAGTTGAAGACGAGGGAGCCGAGGCGGTTGTCCTGGTCGCGGGCCTTCGCGCGGATCAGGGCGAGCGGGATCGTCTCGCCCTCCGGCTTGGCGTAGTCCAGCGGGACGTCGAGGGTGGCGCACTGCCAGTCCTTGCCCGGGGCCGGGCCGCCGCCCTCGGCGGGGGTCGGGGCCTCGCACTCGCCCCACTTGAGGGGTTCGGCCCCCTTGGCGCCGCCGGCCTTCGTTTTCTCCTCGTCGCCGCTGTCGGAACAGGCGCTGGTGCTGAGCAGCGCGGCGGCGAGGGCGGCGGCAGCGGTGGCCCGCAAGGCGTTTCTCGACATGCGCCCATCCTGTGCGCGCTTCGCCGCGCCCGCCCCCGCGCTGACCCGAACGGGGGTTCCGCGGTCCGGGCGCGGGTCAGGACGCGAGGAGCACCTGCCGGGCGGCGGCCCGGCCCGTCGCCACGCAGGCGGCCACGCCCACGCCCTCGTACGCCGCCCCGCACAGGGCCAGCCCGGGCAGCTCGGAGGCCGCCTCGCGGATACGGGCGACGCGGTCGCGGTGGCCGACACCGTACTGGGGCAGGCCGCGGTCCCAGCGGGTCACCCGGGCGGCCAGGGGCTCGCCCATCGGGCCGACGGCGTGGTGGAGTTCGGCGATGGCGGTGCGGACCAGGTGCCGGTCGGGGCGGGCGAGGAGGTCCTCCTCGCCGATCCGGCCGATGGAGGCCCGCAGGACGAAGGTGTCGGGTGCGGCCGCACGCAGCCACGCCCACTTGTTGGAGAGGAAGGAGGCGGCCTTCAGGGTGTGCCCGTCGACCGGCGGGACCAGGAAGCCGTTGCCCTCCGGGAGGAAGTGGGCCCGGGACCGGGAGAACGCCATCGTGACGACCGCGGTCGAGGCGTGCGCGATGCCGGACAGCTCCGCCTCGGCGAGCGGCGCGTGCGGGCGCAGCAGCTCCGCCGCCGCGAAGGCGGGGAGGGCGAGGACCACCGCGTCCGCCTCCATCGTCAGCGGCCCGTCGTCCGTCATCGCCTGGACCCGCCACCGGCCGCCCGGCAGCCGCTGGAGCGAGCGGGCGGTGGTCCCGGTGAGGACGCGGGCCCCGCAGGCCGCGGCGACGGCCTGCGGGAAGCGGCCGGCGCCGCCCGCCACGCCCTGCACGGCCGCGGCCGCCGAGCCGGGCGCGGCCGCCGCCCGCATCCGGCGCAGCGCGGGCAGCAGCGGGCCGCCCTGTTCGGCGAGGGCCGCGATCCGGGGCATGGCCGCGCGCAGCGAGAGCGCGTCGGCGCGGCCCGCGTAGACCCCGCCCAGCAGGGGTTCGACGAGCCGGTCGACGGCCTCGCGGCCGAAACGGGCGGCGAGGTAGCCGCCCACCGAGCGGTCCCCGGTCAGGGGCTGGGCCGGCAGGGTCTCCTCGGCGGCCACCCGGGCCACGCCCTCGGGCGAGAGCAGGCCGGTGCCGGCCAGCGCCGCGGGGTCGGTGGGGACGCCCATCACGTGCCCGGCCGGCAGCGGGCGCAGGGCGCCGTGGGTCCAGACCGCGGTCGGCGCCTTCGCCGGGTCGCACAGGGTGTTGCCGAGCCCGACGGAGGCGGCCAGCTCCACGGCCTCGGGCCGCAGGGCCATGAGGGACTCGGCGCCCTCGTCCACGGTGATCCCGGCGATGGTGCCGGTGCGCAGCTTGCCGCCGACCTTGGTGTGGCTCTCCAGCACGGTGACGTCGGCCCGGCCGCGCACCTGCCACGCGGCGGCCAGACCGCTGATGCCGCCCCCGATGACGATCACTGAACGCACTGCACGCATTGTCTTCTCCCGTGACCGATATGTTCCCATATGAAACATATGGGACTGGTGGGTGTCAGCGCCTCATGCTTTCGGCCAGCGCCCGCACCTCGTCCTGGTAGGGGAAGCTGCCCGGCTCGTACGCGCAGTACGGGTCCGTCTCCAGGACGTCCCCGGTGAAGCCGTACGCCCGCGACCGCGAGCCGCCGCACACCGGCTTGAACTCGCAGGCCCCGCACCGCCCGCGCAGCAGCGACGGGTCCCGCAGCGTCGTGAAGAGCGCCGAGCCCCGGTAGATCTCGGTCAGCGGGTGGTGACGCACGTTGCCCGCCGACACCGGCAGGAAGCCGCTGGGGTGCACCTCCCCGGTGTGGGAGACGAAGACGAAACCGCGCCCCGAGGAGACGTCCATCGGCGGCCGGCGCGCGGTCCGGTGCGCGCCGTCGAAGAGGCCCAGCTCCGCGGCGCGGGCCGAGAGGCGCCCGTACAGCGGCCCGAGCACGGGGCGCTCCCCGCGCGCGTCGAGGACGGTGCGCTGGAGCGCGACCCGCCGGAAGTGGTGGCCCTCCGTCGTCTTGGTGGCCAGCACCGCACCGCAGTCGTAGAGGAAGTGCAGGACGTCCTCGACCTCGGCCGGGGCGAGGGGCTCCAGAGCGCCGCCGCGGCCCGCCGGGACCAGTACGAAGCCCGACCACAGCATCGCGCCCTCGCGCCTGACCAGCGCCGCGATGTCGGCCAGGTCCTCCAGGCTCTCGCGCGCCACGGTCGTGTTGACCTGCACCTTGAGGCCGAGTCCGCGGGCCGCCCGCCAGCCCTCCAGGGTCCGGTCGAAGACCCCCGGCACGCCCCGGAAGGCGTCGTGGCGCGCGGCCGTCGAACCGTCCAGGGAGAGCGACAGGGCGACCGCGCCCGCGTCCCGGACCGCGGCCAGGTTCTCCCGGGTCAGGGTCGGCGTACCGGAGGGGGAGACCGCGACGCGCAGGCCGAGCGAGGTCCCGTACGCGACGAGGCCGGTGAGGTCGGCACGCTGGAAGGGGTCCCCGCCGGTGATCACGAACAGCGGGGCGGGCCGGCCGAAGGCGGCGGTCTGGTCCATCACGCGGCGGGCGTCGGCGCCGTCGAGCTCGTCGGGGTGCCGGGCGGTTCGCGCCTCGGCCCGGCAGTGCAGGCAGGCCAGCGGGCAGGCCCGGGTGGCCTCCCAGATCACGAGGAACGGCCGCTCGGAGACGGCGTGCCGCGGCTGCCGCACGACGGTGCGGGGCGGGCGGGTCACGACACGCGCTCCCAGCCGCGCTTGGCGCGCCGGTTGGCGAGCAGCTCCGGGTCCCGCCCGCGGTAGACCACGTACGGCCGGAACAGGTACGCCAGCGGCACCGAGAACATGTGCACCAGGCGCGAGTACGGGATCAGCGCGAACAGGACGAAGCCGAACAGGACGTGCAGCTTGAAGGCGAGCGGGGCGGCCGCCATCAGCTGGTGGTCCGGCTGGAAGGCGAACAGGCCGCGGAACCAGACGGAGACGCCCTCACGGTAGTTGTAGCCGCCGGTCTGGCCGGTCGAGTTGAGGACCGTCGCCGTCAGGCCGAGGACCATCGCCCCGAGCAGGAACGTGTACATGAGGTGGTCGCTCTTCAGCGTGGCCTTGCGCACGGCCGGAACCCTGAACCGCCGGCAGACCAGGATCCCGATGCCGACGGCGGCCGCCACGCCCGCCACCGCGCCCGTGGACACGGCGAGGAGGTGGTACGCGTGGTCGCTCAGGCCCAGCGCGTCCGTCCACGCCATCGGGATCAGCAGGCCCACCACGTGGCCCACGACCACGAACAGCATGCCGAAGTGGAAGAGCGGCGAGCCGATGCGCAGCAGCCGCGACTCGTGCAGCTGCGAGGAGTGCGTGGTCCAGCCGAACCGGTCGAACCGGGCCCGCCAGAGCGTGCCCGCGATGAGCAGGGCGATCGAGACGTACGGGACGACGCCCCACAGGAGGAGGTCCATCAGGCGGGCATCCTTTCGGGTGCGGTGGGCCACGGAAGGTCGTCCGGCACGTCGAGGCCCGGGCCGAGGGGTTCGAGCGCCGAGCCCGCGCCCACCAGCTCCTGCGGCGGCCCGTTCCTGGCCAGCGCCTTCGCCTCGGCCCTGGTCTCGGGGGAGGGCCCGGGCAGCGTCGCGCAGACGGCCTCCAGGACCCGGGCGTACGGGGAGGCGGCCTCGGTGAGCGCGAGCCGCAGCAGCTCCAGCCCGGCCCGGTGCTCCTGGAGCAGCTCGGTGCCGGCCGCCTCCTCGCGGGCGGCGAACTCCAGGGCGACCGGCAGGAAGTCGGGCAGTTCCTCGCCCGCGAACTCCAGGCCGAAGTCCCGGTAGATCCGCTTCAGCCGCACCAGGGACAGCCCGCGCCGGCGGGTGTCGCCGTCGACCCACCAGGTGAGGTAGAGGCAGCGCCGGTTGCGGGTGTCGAAGGTCGAGGTGTACTGGGCGCACAGTCCGACCGGGGTCTGCGGCCCGGCCTCGTCGAGGAACGCGCCGAGCAGCCGGGCCGGTTCGGCGGGCGCCCCGGCGAGGGCCGCACGGAGCCGGGGGAGCTCGTCGTGGAAGCGGTCGTCCGGGTACCGCAGCACGCGGCCGGCGACCAGTCGTACGAGGGCATCGCCGCTCGGCGCGTACCGGCTCACGCACTCCTCCTGGTGGTACCGAGGTTGAGCATCACCCGGGGCTCGGGCGGTGCGCCCACCGGGCAGCCCGGGTCGGCGGTGTCCAGCGGGTGGGAGCCGGCGAGCGCGTCGGCCTCGGCGCGGGCCGCGCTCGGGACCACGAAGCGGTCCTCGATCTTGGCGATGGCGAGGAGACGGAACATGTCCTCCATCTCCCGGCCCGACAGCCCGACGGCCCGCGCGATCGACTCGTCGCGCTCCTCGCCCAGGTTGACGCGGCGCATGTAGGAGCGCATCGCGGCCATCCGGCGCAGCACCGCCTCCACCGGCCGGGTGTCACCGGCGGTGAGGATCGCGGCGAGGTACTCGACGGGGATGCGCAGGGCGTCGATGGCGCCGAAGAGGTTGCCGGCGTCCTCGCCGTCGCTGCCGGTGGCGGCGACGGCCTCGACGACGGGGGAGAGCGGCGGGACGTACCAGACCATCGGCATCGTCCGGTACTCCGGGTGGAGCGGCAGAGCGACCTGGTAGGTGGCGATCAGGTCGTAGACGGGCGAGCGCCGGGCCGCCTCGATCCACTCGTGGGTGATGCCGTCGCGCCGGGCGGCGGCGGCGACGGCCGGGTCGTCCGGATCGAGGAAGCAGTCCACCTGTGCGGGGTAGAGGTCGTGCTCGTCCTCGACCGCGGCGGCTTCCGCGACCCTGTCGGCGTCGTAGAGCATCACGCCGAGGTAGCGCATCCGGCCCACGCACGTCTCCGAGCACACGGTCGGCATGCCGACCTCGACGCGCGGGAAGCAGAACGTGCACTTCTCGGCCTTGCCGGTCTCGTGGTTGAAGTACACCTTCTTGTACGGGCATCCGGTCACGCACATGCGCCAGCCGCGGCACCGGTCCTGGTCGACCAGGACGATGCCGTCCTCCTCGCGCTTGTACATCGCGCCCGAGGGACAGGAGGAGACGCACGCGGGGTTGAGGCAGTGCTCGCAGATCCGGGGGAGGTAGAACATGAAGCTCTGCTCGAACTCGAAGCGGATCTTCTCGCCGACCTCGTCGCGGATCTTCTCCACGATGGGGTCCTTCGGCGCGTGCTCGGGGGCGCCGCCGAGGTTGTCGTCCCAGTTCGGGCCCCACTCGATCGTGCCGATCGGCTCGCCCGTGACCTGCGAGACGGGCCGGGCGGTGGGCATGTCGTCGCCCGCCGGGGCCTCGGTGAGGTTCTTGTACTCGTACGTCCAGGGCTGGTAGTAGTCGTCGATCTCCGGGAGGTCCGGGTTGGCGAAGATCCTGCCCAGCCTGGCGAGCCGGCCGCCCGCCTTCAGGCGGAGCCGGCCGGAGCGGGTGCGCTCCCAGCCGCCCTTCCACTTCTCCTGGTCCTCCCAGCGGCGCGGGTAGCCCTGGCCGGGGAGGGTCTCGACGTTGTTGAACCAGACGTACTCGGTGCCCCGCCGGTTGGTCCACGCCTGCTTGCAGGTGACCGAGCAGGTGTGGCAGCCGATGCACTTGTCGAGGTTCATGACCATCGCGACCTGTGCCATGACCTTCATGTCCTAGTACTCCACGTTCTGGTCGCGGCGGCGGATGACCGTCACCTCGTCGCGCTGGTTGCCGGTCGGGCCCAGGTAGTTGAAGGCCCAGGTCAGCTGGGCGTAACCGCCGATGAGGTGGGTGGGCTTGAGCATCACCCGGGTGAGGGAGTTGTGGATGCCGCCGCGACGGCCCGTCTTCTCCGTCCTGGGGACGCCGACCGTCCGCTCCTGCGCGTGGTTCATGTAGACCGTGCCGGGCGGCATCTTGTGGGAGACGATCGCGCGGGCGGTGACCACGCCGTTGCGGTTGACGGCCTCGATCCAGTCGTTGTCCCGGACGCCGATCGCGTCGGCGTCCTCGGGGGACATCCACACCGTCTGGCCGCCGCGGCCCAGGGTCATCATGTAGAGGTTGTCCTGGTACTGGCTGTGGATCGCCCACTTGTTGTGCGGGGTCAGGTACCGCACGGCGACCGACTTCGCCTTCTCGTCGACCGTGCCGAGTTCGGGCTCCCCGTACAGGGTGTGCATGTTCAGCGGCGGCTTGTAGACCGGCAGGGACTCGCCGACCTCGTGCAGCCAGTCGTGGTCGATGAAGAAGTGCTGGCGGCCGGTCAGGGTGTGCCAGGGCTTGAGGTGTTCGGTGTTGACGGTGAAGGCGGTGTAGCGGCGCCCGCCGGCCTCCGAGCCCGACCACTCGGGCGAGGTGATCACCGGGACCGGGCGGGCCTGGGTGTCCGCGAAGGTGATGCGCTTGCCCTCGGCCTCCGAGGCCAGGTGCGCCATGGGCGTGCCGACCTTCTTCTCCAGGGTCTCGAAACCCTGTGTGGCGAGGCGGCCGTTGCTCGTGCCGGACAGCGAGAGGATCGCCTCGCAGGCCCGCTGCGCGGTGTCCAGACGCGGGCGTCCGTCGGCGGTCCCGCCGCGCACCAGGCCGTTCTTCTCCCCGAGGTAGGCGACCTCCTCGGCCACGTCGAACGTGATCGCCTTCGTCGTCACGCCCAGCGTGTCGGCCAGCGGGCCGAGCGCGGCGAACTTCTCGCCGACGGCCCCGTAGTCGCGTTCCACGACGGTCAGGTCGTACATCGTCCGGCCCGGCACGGGCTCGCACTCGCCCTTCGACCAGTCGAGCGCGACCCCGCCGGGCTGGGCCATCTCGCCGCCCGGGGTGTCGTGCTGGAGCGCGGTCGCCACCAGGTCCCGGCGCACCCCGAGCCGGCTCGCGGCCAGCTCGCCGAAGCGCTCGGCGAGGCAGCGGAAGGCGTCGAAGTCGGAACGGGCCTGCCAGGGCGGGTCGACGGCCGGGGTGAAGGCGTGCAGGAAGGGGTGCATGTCCGTGGAGGAGAGGTCGTGCTTCTCGTACCAGGTGGCGGCCGGCAGGACCACGTCCGACAGGAGCGTCGTGGACGTCATCCGGAAGTCCATCGACATCAGGAGGTCCAGCTTCCCCTCCACGTCCTCGTCCCGGTACACCACGTCCTTCGGGGAGCAGCGCGGGCCGTCCTCGGGGAGGTTGGAGTGCGTGCCGAGGAGGTGCTTGAGGAAGTACTCGTTCCCCTTGGAGCTGGAGCCGAGCAGGTTGGCCCGCCACACGTTCAGCACGCGCGGCCAGTTGCGCGGCGCGTCCGGGTCCTCGCCGGCGAAACCGAGCTCGCCGCTCCTCAGCTGCGCGACGGCGCTCGCCACCGGGTCCTCGGCCGCGCCGAGTTCCAGCGGATTGCGGTCGAAGGTCGGGTACGAGGGCATCCAGCCCATCCGGGCGCTCGCGGCCAGGCAGTCCGCGCCGGTCATGCCCTCGAAGGCGCCCTCGGCGAGCGGGGAGGCCAGGGCGTCGGCCGGCAGGGTGTCGTAGCGCCACTGGTCGGTGTGCAGGTAGAACCAGGCCGCGCCGATCATCTGGCGCGGCGGCCGCGACCAGTCGGACGCGGCGGCGAGCGTCGCCCAGCCGGTGACCGGGCGGCACTTCTCCTGGCCGACGTAGTGGCCCCAGCCGCCGCCGTTACGGCCCTGGCAGCCGGTGAGGGTGAGCAGGGCGAGGAAGGAGCGGTAGATGGTCTCGGAGTGGAACCAGTGGTTGGTGCCCGCGCCCATCAGGATCATGCAGCGGCCCCCGGACTCCTCGGCGGTCCGCGCGAATTCCCGCGCCACGCGGGCGGCCTGGGCGGCCGGCACCGAGGTCAGCGACTCCTGCCAGCCGGGGGTGCCGGGCTGGCTCGCGTCCTCGTAGCCGGTGGGCCACTCGCCGGGCAGGCCGCCCCGGCCGACCCCGTACTGGGCGAGCATTAGGTCGAAGACGGTGGTCACGAGGCGGCCGCCGAGCCGGCGCACGGGCACGCCGCGGCGCACGGGCACGCCGCGGCGCACGGTCCCGCCGCGCTCGTCGTCCTCGAAGCGCGGCAGGACGATCTCGGCGCTCCCGCCCTCCCCGAGGAGGGTCAGCCGCGGGACGGTGTCACCGAGGTCGAGGTTCCACTCGGGCGTCTCGTTCTTGCCCCAGCGGTGCCCCAGCGTGCCGTTCGGGACGACCGGCTCGCCGGTCGCGTCGTCGACGAGAACGGTCTTCCATTCGGCGTTCTCGGTGTCCTGCCCGAGGTCCGCGGCGGTGACGAACTTTCCCGGAACCAGCCCCTGTTCCGTTTCCCGCAGCGATACCAGGAAAGGCAGGTCGGTGTACGTGCGGACGTAGTCCGTGAAGAAGGGCGTCTGCTTCTCGACGAAGAACTCCCGGAGGATCACATGGCCCATCGCGAGGGCCAGCGCGCCGTCCGTTCCGGGGTGCGGGTGCATCCACTCGTCGGCGAATTTCGTGTTGTCCGCGAAATCCGGCGACACGGTGACGACTTTCTGGCCGCGGTAGCGGGCCTCGGCCATCCAGTGCGCGTCGGGCGTCCGGGTGACGGGGACGTTCGAGCCCCACATCATCAGGTACGCGGCGTCCCACCAGTCGCCCGACTCGGGCACGTCGGTCTGGTCGCCGAACACCTGCGGCGAGGCCACGGGCAGATCGGCGTACCAGTCGTAGAAGCTCAGCATCGGAGCGCCGATGAGGGAGTGGAAGCGGGCGCCGGCGGCGTGCGAGGCCATCGACATCGCCGGGATCGGCGAGAACCCGGCCACCCGGTCGGGGCCGTGCTCCTGGATCGTGTGCACGTGCGCGGCGGCGACGATCTCGACGGCCTCCTCCCACGTGGCCCGCACCAGACCGCCCTTGCCGCGGGCCTTCTGGTAGGCCCGGCGGCGCCCCGGATCGGCCTGGATGTCGGCCCAGGCTTCGACCGGGTCGCCCAGGCGGCCCTTCGCCTCGCGGTACATCTCCAGCAGGGCGCCGCGGACGAGCGGGTAGCGGACCCGGGTGGGGGAGTAGGAGTACCAGGAGAAGGAGGCGCCGCGCGGACAGCCGCGGGGCTCGTACTCGGGGCGGTCCGGGCCGACGGACGGGTAGTCGGTGGCCTGGGTCTCCCAGGTGATGATCCCGTCCTTCACGTACACCTTCCACCGGCACGAGCCGGTGCAGTTCACGCCGTGGGTCGAGTACACGACCTTGTCGTGGCTCCACCGGTCCCGGTAGAAGGACTCCGCCTCGCGGCCGCCCTTCCGGTGGACCGTGCGCAGGTCCCCGGACACCTCGGCGCGGGTGAAGAAGCTGCCCGCCCTGATGAGCGAATCGACCGCGTCGTGATGTCCCTGACGCTCGTGCAAGGCGACCCTCCAGGCCGGAGAAGATGAGGAATGGCGGTCCGGGCAAAAGGACCCGCTCTTGACGCTACGCCCGTGCGATCGGTGAAAGCGGTGACAAAGGTCCCGTACAGGCATGACCTCTTTCCGCTCTTTGCCGGGCCGAGTGGATGCACGATGGGAGAGCCCAACTCGTGGAGGGCGGCAGGAAATTACGCGAGGGAATGCGCATTTCGGTGAGCGGCCGAGCGGAAAGGCGGCGGACGGTGGCGAGAGCGGTTACCGGGGCGGAATCGGCTTCCGGGGCGGAAGCGAAACGCGCGGCGGGCGGCCGCCGAAGGGGGTACACCTGGCTGCCCGACCAGCACGGGGCGTGGGCCATGCTGGCGGTGCCGTTCCTCGTGGGCACCCTGCTCGCACCCCGGCCCGGGTGGGCGCACGCACTGCTGTTCACGGCCTGGGTGCTCGGGTACGTCGCGGTGTTCCACGCGCAGCAGTGGCTGCGGCTGAGCGCGCGCGGCCTGCGCTCGGCCCGCCGGCACGGCAGGCCGGCCGTGGTCTTCGGGGCGGCCTTCGCGGCGGCGGCGCTCCCCCTCGCGGTGGCGCACCCCTGGCTGGTGGTGGCGGCGCTGCTCGCGGCGCCGTTCGTGGCGGTGAACACGCACCACGCCCTGCGCGGCCGGGAGCGGGCCCTCGTCAACGGCCTCGCGGCGGTCGTCCCGGCCTGCGGGATGCTGCTGGTCGCGCAGCGGCTGGGCGGGGGCGCGGCGGGCGCCGCGTGGGCGCCGGCGCTGGCCTGCCTGCTGTACTTCGCGGGGACGGTCCCGTACGTGAAGACGATGATCCGGGAGCGGAACTCGCGGGCCCACCGCCGGGGTTCGGCCGCCTGCCACGCCGTCGCCCTGGTGGTGGCCGCCTGCCTCTCGCCGTGGCTGGCCCTCCCCTTCGCCGCCTACCTCGCCCGCGCCGTCGCCCTCCCGGGCCGGGGGCTGCGCGTCCCGGTGGTCGGCGCGATCGAACTCGCCTGCTCGGCAGCCCTCCTCCTGACCCTGCCCCTCGCCTTCTGACCCCGGGGCTCCGCCCCGACCCCCGCGCCTCAAACGCCGGCGAGGCTGGATGTGGCCCCCTCCGTCCCCTGGGGTGCGGGTGGGTGGCGGGTATCCCGGGGCTCCGCCCCGAACCCGCACCTCAAACGCCGGCGAGGCTGGATGTGGACTCCGCCGTCCGCTCGGCCTGAGGGGGCGGGGCTGATGCGGCCCATCCACAGCCCCGCCGGCGTTTGAGGCGCGGCGCGCAGCGCCGTAGGGGGTCCGGGGCGCAGCCCCGGGGGGCTTCCCCGCGCCGGGTATCCGGGGGCCGGGCCCCGGGAGGGAGCGGGGCGGCCGGGCCCCGTGCGAGGGACGGGGGCCGGGCCCCGGGAGGGGCGGACCCCGGGAGGGGCGGACCCCGTGCGCCGGTACCCCGGCCGGGAGGCTAGATGGCTTCTTTGCGCGTCAAGAAGTTGAACGAGATCCACCCCGGCAGCACCGGCAGCCAGAACGTCACCAGCCGGAACAACAGCACCGCCGAGATCGCCACCTCCTTCTCCAGCCCGGCCGCGACCAGGCCCAGCGTCAGCGTGGCCTCCACCGCGCCCATGCCGCCCGGCGTCGGCGCCGCCGACCCCAGCGCGTTGCCCGCGAGGAACACCACCGCGATGCTCGCGTAGCTGATGGCCTCGCCGCCACCGAACGCCCGGATGGACGCGTCCAGGCACATCACGAAGCAGCCCGTCAGCAGCAGCATCCCGCCGATGCCCGTCACCAGCTTCTGCGGCCGCTGGAGCACGTCCAGCATGCGCGGCACCACGCCCGCGAACAGCGCCCGCACCCGCGTCACGACGAACTTCCGCATGAAGGGGACCGCCGTCACCACCAGGACCAGCACCGCCACCGTCAGCAGGCCCGCGATGACCGTCCGGGACGGGGTCATCTCCGGGGTCTTCTCGGTGCCGGTCAGGTAGCCGAACGACAGCAGCAGCAGGATGTGGCTGGCCAGCCCGAACAGCTGCGAGGCCCCGACGCTCGCGACCGCGAGTCCCGGCCGGACCCCCGCCCGCTGGAGGAACCGGGTGTTCAGCGCGACACCGCCGACCGCCGCCGGAGCCACCAGCTTCACGAACGACCCGGCCACCTGCGCCACGACCGTCCGCAGGAACGGCACCCGCTCCGGTACGAAGCCCAGCAGGCTCATCGACGCCGCGAAGTAGCTCAGCGCCGAGAAGGCGAGGGCCGCTCCGACCCAGCCCCACTGGGCCTCCGCGACGGTCTCCGCGAGGGGGACGTGCGCCAGCTGCGTCAGCAGGAAGTACGCACCGAACGCGCCCGCGATGAACGACACCAGCGTGCGCGGCCGGATCCGTTCCAGCCGGGCCGGCTCCACGGGGGCCTGCGGGCGGATCAGCAGCACCTGCTGGCGGATCTGGCTCAGCAGGTCCTCCTCCCGCGCCCCGTCCAGCGCGTCGTCCAGCGCCCGCTTCTCGGCCTTCCGGTCGGCGGAGGCGGACGTCGCCGCCGCTGCCGCCGCGTCCGCCTCGCGCGCCGCCTTCGCCGCCCGCGAGGACTCCAGTACGGCCTCCCGCTCCCGGTCCGCCCGCTCCCGCGCCAGCTTGCGCAGCGTGGCCCGGGTGGAGCGGCTCAGCGCGATCGGCTGGAGCAGCGGCAGGCAGTCCGCCACCGCGTCCGGGCCGAGCACCGACACCGCCGACGCCACCGACCGCTCCGCGCCGACCCGCAGCCCGAGCGTGGTCAGCAGCTGCGCGATGTCCATCCGCAGCACCAGGTCACCAGCGGCGATCTCACCGCCCCGCAGGTCGGTGAGGATGACGTTGCCGGAACGATCCACCACCAGGGCGTCACCGGTGAGCCGCCGGTGCGCGATCCGCCGCGACTGCAGGGCCCGCACCTGCTCCCACGCGTTGCGGCTCAGCCCGTCGGTGATCTCCTCGTCGGGGAGGGAGTCCAGGGTCCGGCCGCCCAGGTGCTCGTACACGAGCATCACGGCGTCCGGTCCCAGTTCGGAGGTGGCGATCAGCTTCTGCGCGTTCGCCCCGGCCGCGATGGCCGCGTACGCGAGCAGCGCCTCCTGCTCCAGCGCCTGCCGCAGGGACTGCAGGCTGCGCCGCTGGGTGATCCCGCGCAGGGTGAGCCGGCGCCAGACCCGGTAGAAGAAGCCCTGGGCCTGCTGCTCGCGGTCGACGACGGTGACGTCGAGGGGCGGGCCGTCCTCCAGGGTGACGTGGTAGCGCCGGCCCCGGTCGCTGACCTCGCTCGCCTCGGCACCGTCGCCCTGGTCCGCGCGCATCGCGCTGACCGGACGGAACCCGACCCGGCGCAGTCCCGCGAGGAGGGTGTGCCCGGTGGGCCGGACGTTGGGCGAGCCGACCGCGTACAGGGTTCCGTACGCGACGCTCCAGCCGAGCAGCACCGTCAGGATGATCGAGAAGGCGGTGGTGTAGCCGCTGACCAGCATCGTGAACGCGTCGAGCAGCAGCACCACCCACAGCGCGACCCGCCAGCGCGGTCTGCGCGTCATCCCGACGGCGGTCATGTACGCGATCACCGGCGCGAGGTAGCCGTGCACCGGGTCGGTGAGGGCCCCGCCGGCCCCGGCGGGGCGGGTCAGGGCCTCCTGGATGGTGCCGGGGGCGGCCTGGGAGACCCACAGGTCGGTGGCGAGCGTCACCCCGTGCGCGAGGACGGCGGCGAGCACGCCGTCGGCGATGCGCAGACCGTCGCGCTTGATCAGCCGCTCGATGGCGAAGGCCACGGGCAGCAGGAGCACGGCGATGCTCGACACCAGGGCCGCGACCTTGATCAGCAGGTCCGGGGCGGCGCCCGTGCCCTCCTTGATGTCGGCCTGCAGGCCGGCGGTCGTGCCGTGGGCGAAGGCGGAGATGCCGAGCACGACGGCGATCCCGAGGATGCCGACGAGGAGCCGTACGAGGTCGGAGGGGCGGTGCACGCGGGCCGCGAGCAGCGGTTCGTCGACCTCGACCCGGTCGGCCTCCGTCGGGGCGTGGCCGTGCGGGCCCTCCGGCTCGTCACCGGGGGCGCGGGGGGCTCCGGCGACGCCGTCGGCAGGGCCTTCGGGGCCGCCGTCGCGGCCGCGCGGTCCGTCGGTGTCGCGATCGCCGTTCGGACGCCGGTGGTCCGGCTTCCAGGGGTCCGGGCGCGGTCGGTCCGGGCGCGGGGCGGGGCCGTCGTCCGGGCGCGCGCCATCGTCTGGATCCGCGCCGTCCGGAGGGCTCACACCCTGCTCCTTCGTCGTCACTTCCGTCTCTTCTTGATCACGTATCACCAGTCACCGCCCGGAAGATGGTGGCACGGACCGACGGGAGCGCGGGGCATCAGGGTGCGCGCCGGTGCGGAACCCAATCTTCCGCGAAAGGGCGGCCGGCGTACTGCACCATGGGCCGAATGAGCGAGGAGCTGCCCGCGTACGCGGAGCGCGTGCTGGAGGTGGCCGAGCGGATTCCGCCCGGCCGGGTGATGACGTACGGGGACGTCGCCGAGTGGCTCGGCGAGGGCGGTCCGCGCCAAGTCGGGCGCGTCATGGCCCTGTACGGGGCAGCCGTGCCCTGGTGGCGCGTGGTGCGGGCGGACGGCGTACCGCTCCCGGGGAGCGAGCGGCGCGCCCTGGAGCACTACCGGGCGGAGGCCACGCCGCTGCGCCGGACGGCCGGCGGCGGGCCCAGGCTGGACATGCGCCGGGCGCGCTGGGACGGGAGCCGGGACCCCGGACGGGACGACAAGCGCGACGAGGCTCACACCTGACAGCTTCGGCCATGCGCGGCCCGGACGGGCGGTCGAGCGCGCGTGCGAAGGCCCGTACGGGGGACGCGGAGGAACTGCGCGGGGGCGCGCGGTTGACGTAGCGTTGCCCCTTCGGCCCCGCCCGGAGCCGTCGCGGCGGACGTCGCGGCAGCCGCCGCCGGGGCCCCCGCGGTACCCCCCTCGACCCCGCCGCACCGCGCGGACCGCCCGCCCGCGGCGGACACCGCGGCCCCCGTACCACCCGCAGACCCACCAGGACCGGCAGCTCACGTGATCACCTCTTCCTCCGACCGCACCGCACGGCGGCGCACGCGGACCCCCGACGCGTACCGCCTCGTGCGCACCGGGCCGGAACGGGTGGATCCCCCTGTTCTGGACGCAGCGCAGCGCGCGGTGGTTGACCACGCGGGCGGACCACTGCTGGTCCTGGCCGGGCCCGGCACGGGCAAGACCACCACGCTGGTGGAGTCGGTCGCCGCCCGCGTGGAGGCGGGCACCGACCCGGCCCGCGTCCTGATCCTCACCTTCAGCCGCAAGGCCGCCGTCGAACTCCGCGACCGGGCCGCGCTGCGGCTCGGCGGCGCGCGGGCGCCGCAGGCCACCACCTTCCACTCCTTCTGCTACGGCCTGGTCCGCGCCCACCAGGACACCGACCTCTTCGCCGACCCGCTGCGGCTGCTGTCCGGCCCCGAGCAGGACGTGATGGTCCGCACCCTGCTGGAGGGCCAGCGCCGGATCCGGTCCATCCGCTGGCCCGACGACCTGCGGGCCGCGCTGACCACGCGCGGCTTCGCCGACGAGGTCCGCGCGGTGCTGGCCCGCGCCCGCGAACTGGGCCTGGGCCCGGCCGCCCTCGACTCCTTCGCGACCCGGATCGGGCGCCCCGACTGGAAGGCCGCGGCGGCCTTCCTCTCCGAGTACCTGGACGTCCTGGACATGCAGGGCACGCTGGACTACGCGGAACTCCTCCACCGCGCGGTCCTCCTCGCGGAACGCACCCCGTCGCTCGCCTCCGCGTACGACGTGATCCTCGTGGACGAGTACCAGGACACGGACGCCTCGCAGCTGCGCCTGCTGCGGGCGCTGACCGGCCCCGGGGGCACGCTGATCGCCTTCGGCGACCCCGACCAGTCGATCTACGCCTTCCGCGGCGCCGACATCAACAACGTCCTCGACTTCGAGTCGGCCTTCCCGGGCGCGGCGGTCCGCGCGCTGACGGTGGGCCGCCGCTCGGGCTCGGCCCTGCTGGCCGCCACCCGCCTGCTCACCACCCGCATGCCGGTGCCGAGGCTGCCGTCCGCCGCCGTACGGGCCCACCGCGCGCTCCAGCCGGTACGGGAGGGCGGCCGGGTCGAGGTGTACACGTACCCCACCGCCGGGGCGGAACTCGACAACATCGCCGACGTCCTGCGCCGGGCCCACCTGGAGGACGGGGTGCCGTGGCAGGACATGGCCGTCCTGGTCCGCTCCGGCGGCCGCACCCTCCCGGCGATGCGGCGGGCGCTGAACACGGCGGGGGTGCCGACCGAGACGGACGCCTCGGGCTCCCCGCTGCGGCACGAACCGGCGGTCGCCCCGCTCCTGACGGCCCTGCGCACCGCGGCCACGGACGCCGGCCCGTACCTCCTTCCGCCCCCCCGCACGGCAGACCCGGCCCCGGACGCGGCCCCGGACGCGGACGCGGCCCCGGACCCGGCTCCGGCCCCCGACGCGCCGCTCGCCCCCGACTCCGCCGCGGACGGCACCGGCCCGTCCGAGCCCACCGCCGGTGACCCCGCCGGGCCCGCCGCAGGCGATGCGGCAGGCGAGGGGTGGGTCGGCGTCGAGGCGGCCCTCGCGCTGCTCGCCTCCCCGCTCGGCGGGATGGACGCCGCCGACCTGCGCCGCCTCGGCCGGGCCCTGCGCGACGAGGAGCGCGCCGCGGGCGTCAAGGTGCCCGCG
The DNA here is from genome assembly GCF_040296725.1 of Streptomyces sp. NPDC002044. NCBI lineage: Bacteria > Bacillati > Actinomycetota > Actinomycetes > Kitasatosporales > Streptomycetaceae > Streptomyces > Streptomyces sp. NPDC002044. The sequence goes on along the minus strand of NZ_JBEOXU010000051.1, from coordinate 18,900 downwards.
CCCTCCGACGTCCTGCTCGCCCGCGCGCTGGCCGAGCCCGAGCGGCTCACCGCCCACGACCCCGCCTACGCCCGCGGAGCCCAGCGCCTCGGCCTGCTCCTGCGCAAGGCCCGCGAGCTGCTGCAGGGCGGCGGCACCGCCGAAGAGGCCCTCTGGACCCTCTGGGACGGCACCCCCTGGCCGCAGCGCCTGGAGCGGGGCGCCCGCCGCGGCGGCGCCGCCGGCCGCAACGCCGACCGCGACCTCGACGCCGTCTGTGCCCTCTTCGACACCGCCGCCCGCGCTGAGGAACGCACCGGCGGCAGCGGCGCCCTCAACTTCCTCGAACAGCTCGAAGCCGAGGACATCGCCGCCGACACCCTCACCGGCCGCGCGGTCCGCTCCGACGCCGTCCGGCTGATGACCGCCCACCGCTCCAAGGGCCTGGAGTGGTCCCTCGTCGTCGTCGCCGGAGTCCAGGACGGCCTGTGGCCCGACCTGCGCCGCCGCGGCTCCCTGCTGGAGGCCGACCGCATCGGGCGCGACGGCCTCGCCGAGCCCCTCACCCCCGGCGCCCTGCTCGCCGAGGAGCGCCGCCTCTTCTACGTGGCGGCCACCCGGGCCCGCGAGCGCCTCGTCGTCACCGCCGTCAAGGCCCCCGCCGAGGACGGCGACCAGCCCTCCCGCTTCCTCACCGAGCTCGGCGTACCGCCCAAGGACGTCACCGGCCGCCCCCGACGGCCCCTCGCCGTTCCGGCGCTCGTCGCCGAGCTCCGCGCCACCACCGTCGACCCCGAGGCCACGCCCGCCCTGCGCGACGCGGCCGCCCGCCGCCTCGCCCGGCTCGCCGCGCTCACCGACGACGAGGACCGCCCGCTGGTCCCCGCCGCGCACCCGCAGCGCTGGTGGGGCCTGTACGAACCCACCCGCAGCACCGTTCCGCTGCGCGACCGGGACCGGCCCGTCGCCCTGTCCGGCAGCGCCCTGGAACAGCTCGCCACCACCTGCTCCCTCCAGTGGTTCCTGGGCCGCGAGGTCAAGGCCGACGCCCCCTCCACGGCCGCCCAGGGCTTCGGCAACGTCGTCCACGTCCTCGCCGACGAGGTGGCCTCCGGCCGCACCCCCGCCGACCTCGCCGTCCTCATGGAACGCCTCGACTCCGTCTGGGACGCTCTCGCCTTCGACGCCCCCTGGAAGTCGGCCCAGGAGAAGGGGAACGCCCGCGCCGCCCTGGAACGCTTCCTGCGCTGGCACACCACCGACCGGGGCGGCCGGGAGGCCGTCGCCACGGAGCACGCGTTCGACGTCACCCTCGACGCGGGCGAGTACGCCGTCCGCATCCGGGGCTCCATGGACCGCGTCGAGGCGGACCCGCAGGGGCGCGCGTACGTCGTCGACTTCAAAACCGGCAAGGCCACGCCCACCAAGGACGAGGTCGCCCGGCACCCCCAGCTCGCCGTCTACCAGCTCGCCGTCCGCGAAGGAGCCGTCGACGAGGTCTTCGACGGCCCGCGCCCGGTCCCCGGCGGCGCCGAACTGGTCCAGCTCCGCCAGGGCGCGGCCGTACGGGACGGCGGCGACGCCGTGCCCAGGATCCAGGCGCAGCAGCCGCTCGACGGGGAATGGGTCGGCGACCTGCTGGCCACCGCCGCCGGACGGGTCCTCGACGAACGCTTCGCACCCGCCGTCGGCCGCCACTGCGACCACTGCTCCTTCCGCAGCTCGTGCAGCGCCCGCCCGGAAGGCCGCCAGACGGTGGAGTGACGCCGTACGACTCCGGGCGGGGCCCCCGTCCGGGGGCCGGTCGGCGGGGAGTGTCAGCGCGGGCGGCTAGCCTTTTCACGTGTCCGCGCGTCCGTCCGTCCTCGCCGACCCCGAGCAGCTCAAGGAGCTCCTCGGCATCCCCTTCACGCCCGAACAGCTGGCGTGCGTCACCGCCCCGCCCGCCCCCCAGGTGATCGTCGCGGGCGCCGGCTCGGGCAAGACCACCGTCATGGCGGCCCGCGTGGTCTGGCTGGTGGGCACCGGGGCCGTCGCGCCCGAGCAGGTCCTCGGCCTGACGTTCACCAACAAGGCCGCCGGCGAGCTGGCCGAGCGCGTGCGCAAGGCCCTCGCGCGGGCCGGCATCACCGACCCGGACCCCTCCCCGGCCGACGCCGACGCGGCCGGCGGCGAGCCGCGCATCTCCACGTACCACGCCTTCGCCGGGCAGCTGCTGAAGGACCACGGCCTGCGCATCGGCCTGGAACCCAGCTCCCGCCTGCTCGCCGACGCCACCCGCTTCCAGCTCGCCGCGAAGGTGCTCCGCGAGGCCCCCGGCCCGTACCCCTCGCTCACCAAGTCCGTCCCCGACCTGGTCAGCGACCTGCTCGCGCTCGACGCCGAGCTCTCCGAGCACCTGGTCGAGCCGCCCGAGCTGCGCGCCTGGGACACCGCCCTGCTGGACACCCTGGCGGGAACCAAGCTCTCCAACGAGGACCTGCGCAAGGTGCCGGAGGCGGTCCGCGGCCGCCTGGAACTGCTGGAGCTGGTCGCCCGCTACCGCGCCGCGAAGCGCTCCCGCGACCTGTTCGACTTCAGCGACCAGATAGCCCTCTCCGCGCGGCTCGCCACCACCCGGCCCGAGGTGGGCGCGCTGCTGCGCGAGGAGTTCCGGGTGGTCCTGCTCGACGAGTACCAGGACACCTCCGTCGCGCAGCGGCTGCTGCTGTCCGGCCTCTTCGGCGCGGGCAGCGGTCACCCGGTGACCGCCGTCGGCGACCCCTGCCAGGCGATCTACGGCTGGCGCGGCGCCTCCGTGGCCAACCTCGACGACTTCCCCGAGCACTTCCCGCACGCCGGTGGGAGCCCCGCCACCCGGTTCTCGCTCAGCGAGAACCGGCGCAGCGGCGGCCGCCTGCTGGAACTGGCCAACGGCCTCGCCGCCCCGCTGCGCGCCATGCACGAGGGCGTCGAGGCACTGCGCCCGGCGCCGGGCGCGGAGCGCGACGGCACCGTCCGCTGCGCCCTGCTGCCGACGCACGCCGAGGAACTGGACTGGCTCGCCGACTCCGTCGCCCACCTGGTCCGCACCGGGACGCAGCCGCAGGAGATCGCCGTGCTGTGCCGCTCCGCGGGGGACTTCGCGCGCATCCAGGCCGTCCTGGTGGAACGGGACGTACCCGTCGAGGTCGTCGGCCTCTCCGGACTCCTGCACCTGCCCGAGGTCGCCGACCTGGTCGCCGTCTGCGAGGTCCTCCAGGACCCCGGCGCCAACGCCTCCCTGGTCCGCCTCCTCATCGGCCCGCGCTGGCGGATCGGCCCCCGCGACCTGGCCCTGCTGGGACGCCGGGCACGGCTGCTGGTCGGCCGGACCTCCGGCGGCCCGGACACGGACGCCGACGAACGGCTCGCGGCCGCCGTCGAGGGCGTGGACCCCGCGGAGATCGTGTCGCTGGCCGACGCCCTCGAGACGTTCCTCGACGGAGCCGGGCAGGCCCCCGACGACCTGCCCTTCTCGGCGGAGGCCAGGGTCCGCTTCGCGCACCTCGCCCAGGAACTGCGCGACCTGCGGCGCTCGCTCGCGGACCCGCTGATGGACGTACTGCACCGGGTGCTGACGGCGACCGGCCTGGAGGTCGAGCTGTCCGCGTCCCCGCACGCGCTGGCCGCCCGCCGCCGCGAGACCCTGTCGAACTTCATGGACGTCGCCGCCGGCTTCGCCGCCCTGGACGGCGAGGTCTCGCTGCTCGCCTTCCTGGCCTTCCTGCGGACGGCGGCCCAGTACGAGAAGGGCCTGGACCACGCGCTGCCGGGCGGCGAGAACACGGTGAAGGTGCTGACGGCCCACAAGTCCAAGGGGCTGGAGTGGGACGTGGTGGTCGTCCCCGACCTGTGCGCGGGCTCCTTCCCCAAGGAGAAGCCGCCGGAGTCCTGGACCGCGTACGCCAAGGTGCTCCCGTACGCGCTGCGCGGAGACGCCCCCACCCTGCCGGGGGACCCGCCCTGGACCTCGGCCGGGCTGAAGTCCTTCAAAGCCGCCCTGAAGGAACACAAGGCCGTGGAGGAGCTCCGCCTCGGCTACGTGACCTTCACCCGCCCGCGCTCCCTCCTGCTGGCCTCCGGCCACTGGTGGGGCCCGACCCAGAAGAAGCGGCGCGGGCCGTCCGACTTCCTGACCGCGCTGTACGGGCACTGCGCGGCCGGGGCCGGGGAGATCGACGTCTGGGCCCCCGAGCCCGACGCCGACGCGCAGAACCCGGCGCTGGCCGGCGAGGCCGGGGCGGACCGCTCCTGGCCGCTCCCGCTGGACCGGGACTCCCTGCGGCTGCGCCGCGCGGCGGCGGCCGTGGTGGAGTCCTACCTCGCGGCCCCGCCACAGGAGCCCGCCGGGGACGAGCCGTACCTCTGGCCGCCGGACTGCGAGGACCCCTCCGACGACGACGCCCCCTGGCCGGACCCCGACCCGTACGCCCCCGAGGACCCCTGGGCGGCCGAGCCCTGGGCGCCGGGCCCGCACCCCGAGCCCCCCGCCCCGGCCCCGGCCGGTCCGTCCGCGCGCCCGCACCCCGAGCCCGAGGACCCCTGGGCGGCCGAGCCGTGGGCCGCCGCCCCCCGGGCCGCCCGGCCGGGGCCCGCGGCGACGCACGCGCCCCCGCCGGCCGCCGCCCCCGCCCTGGACCGCCCCACCCCGGAGGAAGAGCGCGCCATCGCCTCCTGGGACCGGGACCTCGACGCCCTGGAGGGCGAGCTGCGCCGGGCCCGCGCGGCCGTCCGGGACGTCGAGCTGCCCTCCGCGCTGTCCGCCAGCCAGTTGCTCCGGCTCGCCGCCGACGAGCAGGGCTTCGCCCGCGACCTCGCCCGCCCCATGCCCAAGCCGCCGCAGCCCGCCGCCCGCCAGGGCACCCGGTTCCACGCCTGGGTCGAGTCCCGTTTCGACGAGCTCCCCCTCCCGATGCTCGACGTCCTCGACCCCGCCACCGAGCTGCCCGGCTCCGACCAGGAGATCGCCGACGAGGCCGACCTCGCCTCCCTCAAGGCCGCCTTCGAGCGCAGCCCGTACGCCGACCGGCCCCCGCACCGCATGGAGGCCCCGGTCCAGATCACCCTGGCCGGCCGCGTCATCCGGGGCCGGATCGACGCCGTCTACCAGAACCCCGACGGCTCGTACGAGATCGTCGACTGGAAGACCGGCCGCACCACCGAGGCCGATCCGCTCCAGCTCGCCGTCTACCGCCTCGCCTGGGCGGAAGCCACCGGCACCCCCCTCGACCGGGTCGCCGGCGTCTTCCTCCACGTCCGCAGCGGCCGCGTGATCCGGCCCCGCGACCTCCCCGGCCGGGCCCGCCTTGAGCGGATCCTCCAAGGCGAACCGGGCACGGACGGTGACCACGAGACGGACGGCTAGGCTCGTGGGCATGACCGACAGCCCGCCGGACAGCGTCGTCCGCACGTACATCGAGACCCACCGCGCCGCCTTCCTCGACGACCTCGCCGAGTGGCTCCGCATCCCCTCCGTCTCGGCGCAGCCCGAGCACGCGGGCGACGTACGCCGCAGCGCCGAATGGCTCGCCGCCAAGCTCAAGGAGACCGGCTTCCCCGTCGCCGAGGTCTGGGAGACCCCGGGCGCCCCGGCCGTCTTCGCGCACTGGCCGAGCGAGGACCCGGACGCCCCGACCGTCCTCGTCTACGGGCACCACGACGTACAGCCCGCCGCCCGCGCCGACGGCTGGCACACCGACCCGTTCGAACCGGTGGTCAAGGACGGCCGGATGTACGGGCGCGGCGCCGCCGACGACAAGGGGCAGGTCTTCTTCCACACCCTCGGCGTACGGGCCCACCTCGCCGCCACCGGCGCCGCCGCCCCCGCCGTGCACCTCAAGCTGATCGTGGAGGGCGAGGAGGAGTCCGGCTCCGTCCACTTCCGCGAGCTGGTCGAGGCCCGCGCCGCCGAGCTCGCCGCCGACGTCGTGATCGTCTCCGACACCGGCATGTGGTCCGAGACGACCCCCACCGTCTGCACCGGCATGCGCGGCGTCGCCGACTGCGAGATCGACTTCCAGGGCCCGGACCAGGACATCCACTCCGGGGCCTTCGGCGGGGCCGTGCCCAACCCGGCCGCCGTCGCCGCCCGCGTCGTCGCCGCGCTGCACGACGAGAACGGCCGGGTCACCCTCCCCGGCTTCTACGACGGCATCGCCGAGCTGACCGACGCGGAGCGCGAGCTGATCGCGGAACTCCCCTTCGACGAGTCCGAGTGGCTGCGCACGGCCAAGTCCCACGCGGCCGCCGGCGAGGCCGGCTACTCCACGCTGGAACGGGTCTGGGCCCGCCCGACCGCCGAGGTCAACGGCATCGGCGGCGGCTACCAGGGCCCCGGCGGCAAGACGATCGTGCCCGCCTCCGCCCACCTGAAGCTGTCGTTCCGCCTGGTGTCCGGGCAGGACCCGTACGAGGTGGAGACCACCTTCGAGCGCTGGCTGGAAGGCCGGGTCCCGGACGGGATCCGGTACTCCGTCACCTTCGGCGCCCCCACCCGCCCGTGCCTGACCCCGCTCGACCACCCGGCGCTGCGGTCGGTCGTACGGGCCATGGGCCGCGCCTTCGGCCAGAAGGTCCGCTTCACCCGCGAGGGCGGCTCCGGTCCCGCCGCGGACCTCCAGGACGTCCTGGGCGCACCGGTCCTCTTCCTCGGGATCTCGGTGCCCTCCGACGGCTGGCACTCCCCGAACGAGAAGGTCGAGCTGGACCTCCTCCTCAAGGGAGTCGAGACCACCGCCTACCTCTGGGCCGACCTGGCCGCCACCCACCGCACACCTGCCTGAGGCCCGCGGCCCGGCGGCCGGCACGTCTGCCGCCCGGAGCCCGGAGCACCACCCCGCCGAGCCTGCCATGCCCTACCAATGGGGGAGTTGGAAGTACCTGTGAGCACCCGTACCGAGCCCGAGCGCCCGATCTCGCTCGCCGCGCCCAGCGGCATCGACCGCGCGGCGCACCACCGCCTGGACGAGGCGTGGCTCGCCGCCGCCTGGAGCCACCCGAACACCCGCGTCTTCGTGGTCTCCGGCGGCCAGGTCCTGATCGACGACACCCCCGACGGCGGCACCGCGATCGTGATGACCCCGGCCTTCGAGGCCCCGGTCACCGAGACCCACCGCTACTTCCTGGGCACCGACGAGGACGGCGTACGGTACTTCGCGCTGCAGAAGGACTCGCTGCCGGGCCGCATCGACCAGTCGGCCCGCCCGGCCGGACTGCGCGAGGCCGGGCTGCTGCTGTCCCCGCGCGACGCCGGCCTGATGGTGCACGCGGTGGCGCTGGAGAACTGGCAGCGGTTGCACCGGTTCTGTTCCCGCTGCGGCGAGCGCACGGTGGTCGCGGCCGCCGGACACATCCGCCGCTGCCCGGGCTGCGGCGCCGAGCACTACCCGCGCACCGACCCGGCCGTGATCATGCTGGTCACGGACGCGCACGACCGCGCGCTGCTGGGCCGCCAGGTGCACTGGCCCGAGGGCCGCTTCTCGACGCTGGCCGGCTTCGTGGAGCCGGGCGAGTCGATCGAGCAGTCCGTCGTCCGCGAGGTGTGGGAGGAGGCGGGCGTCAAGGTCGGCGACGTCGCCTACGTGGCCAGCCAGCCGTGGCCCTTCCCGTACAGCCTGATGCTGGGCTTCACGGCCCGCGCCACCACGTCCGAGATCACGGTGGACGGCGAGGAGATCCAGGAAGCCCGCTGGTTCTCGCGCGCGGACCTGCGCGAGGCGATCGAGAAGGGCGAGGTCCTGTCCCTGTCCGGCGTCTCCATCGCGGCGCGCCTCGTCGAGCTCTGGTACGGCGAGCCGCTGCCGCGGCCGGTCGCGTAGCCGCGGCGCCCGCTCCCGTTCCCGCTCCGTAACGTTCGTCACAGCAGAAGGCCCCCGCCTCGGCGGGGGCCTTTCTGGTGGGTACGGCGGGCGCTCAGACGGCGAGAGCCTGCTTGACCTGGGCCAGGCTCGGGTTCGTCATGACGGACTCCGTGCCGGCGGAGGACTTCACGAGCACGGTGGGAACCGTCTGGTTGCCGCCGTTGGCCTTCTCCACGAACGCGGCGGACTCCGGGTCGAGCTCGATGTTGATCTCGTTGTACGCGATGCCCTCACGGTCCATCTGGCTCTTCAGCCGGCGGCAGTAGCCGCACCAGGTCGTGCTGTACATCGTGACGGTGCCCGTGTCCTGCATGCTGCGCTCTCCTTCGTGCGGCCCCGGCGGTCCGAATCTCCGAGTCTCCGAGTACACGAACGTACGCGGCCGCCGGGCCATTCCCGTAAGTACGACGGATACGGGCGCCCTGTGGACAACTTTCCCGTCCGCCCCACCGGACCTGGCAGCATGGCGGGGTGACATCAGCAACGCACTCCCCGTCCTTCCCCGCGGCCGCCGACCCGGCCGACGCGGTCCTCCTGGGCCTCGACCCGGAGCAGCGCGAGGTCGCGACGACCCTGCGCGGGCCGGTGTGCGTGCTGGCCGGCGCCGGCACCGGCAAGACCCGCGCGATCACCCACCGCATCGCCTACGGCGTCCACTCCGGGCAGCTCATGCCGGCCAGCGTGCTGGCCGTCACCTTCACCAACCGCGCCGCCGGCGAGATGCGCGGCCGGCTCCGCGGCCTCGGCGCGGGCGGGGTCCAGGCCCGCACCTTCCATTCCGCCGCCCTGCGCCAGCTCCACTACTTCTGGCCCAAGGCGATCGGCGGGGACATGCCCCGGCTGCTGGAGCGCAAGGTCCAGTTCGTCGCCGAGGCCGCAGCGCGCTGCCGGGTCCGGCTCGACCGGAACGAGCTGCGCGACGTCACCGGCGAGATCGAGTGGGCCAAGGTCACCCAGACCGTGCCCGCCGACTATCCGGCCGCCGTCCTGAAGTCCGGCCGCGAAGCCCCCCGGGACACGGCCGAGACCGCCCAGATCTACGCGATGTACGAACAGCTCAAGCGTGACCGCGGCATGATCGACTTCGAGGACGTGCTGCTGCTCACGGTCGCCATCCTCCAGGACCGCCACGACATCGCCGAACAGGTCCGCGCCCAGTACCAGCACTTCGTCGTGGACGAGTACCAGGACGTCAGCCCGCTCCAGCAGCGGCTGCTCGAACTGTGGCTCGGCGAACGCGACAGCCTGTGCGTCGTCGGCGACGCCAGCCAGACGATCTACTCGTTCACCGGCGCCACCCCCGACCACCTGCTGAACTTCCGCACCCGCTACCCGCAGGCCACCGTGGTCAAGCTGGTCCGCGACTACCGCTCCACCCCGCAGGTCGTGCACCTCGCCAACGGACTGCTGAACCAGGCGAAGGGCCGCGCCGCCGAGCACCGCCTGGAGCTCGTCTCCCAGCGCGAGGCCGGCCCCGACCCGGTCTACGCCGAGTACCCCGACGAGCCCGCCGAGGCCGAGGGCGTGGCCCGCCGCGTCCGGGACCTGGTCGCGGCGGGTGTACCGGCCGGCGAGATCGCCGTGCTCTACCGCATCAACGCCCAGTCCGAGGTCTACGAGCAGGCCCTCGCCGACGCCGGGGTCCCCTACCAGCTGCGCGGAGCCGAGCGCTTCTTCGAGCGCAACGAGGTCCAGAAGGCGATCCTCGCCCTGCGCGGCGCCGCCCGCTCCGGGGGGAACGACCCGCTGCTCGACGACGTCGTCGAGCTCGGATCCCAGGTCAGGGCCGTGCTCAGCTCCACCGGCTGGACCGCCGAGCCGCCCGCCGGCTCCGGCGCCGTGCGCGACCAGTGGGAATCGCTGGCCGCCCTGGTCCGCCTCGCGGAGGACTTCGCCCGCGCCCGGGCCGGCGCCACCCTGGCCGACCTGACGGTCGAGCTGGACGAGCGCAAGGCCGCCCAGCACGCCCCCACCGTCCAGGGTGTGACCCTCGCCTCGCTGCACGCGGCGAAGGGCCTCGAATGGGACGCCGTGTTCCTCGTCGGCCTCACCGACGGCATGCTGCCGATCACGTACGCGAAGACCGACGAGCAGGTCGAGGAGGAGCGCCGGCTGCTCTACGTCGGCGTCACCCGGGCCCGGCACCACCTGAACCTCTCCTGGGCCCTCTCCCGCGCTCCGGGCGGACGGGCCTCCAGGCGCCCCAGCCGCTTCCTGAACGGCCTGCGGCCCGGCTCCGCGGCCCAGGGGGCCGGGCCGGGCGCCGCGGCCGAGCGCGGCCCCCGCAAGCGCGGCCGCCGCGGCCCGGTGCTGTGCCGGGTCTGCGGCAGGACGCTGACCGAGGCCGGCGAGCTCAAACTGACGCGCTGCGAGGACTGCCCCTCCGACATGGACGAAGGGCTCTACGAGCGGCTGCGGGACTGGCGCGCGGGCCAGTCGAAGGAGCAGGGCCTGCCCGCGTACTGCGTCTTCACGGACAAGACGCTGATGGCGATCGCGGAGGCCGCGCCGTCCGAGGGCGGAGAGCTCTCGATGATCTCCGGTGTCGGCGCCCGCAAGCTCGACCGGTACGGAGCCGATGTCCTGGCCATCTGCGCAGGTCAAGAGCCCGGCTCCGAGAAAGCTGACGACGCGTAGAAACTCGTCGGAAAAATAGTTTGCACATGCCCAGCGAAGCCCCATAGGTTCTTAGCAACGGAAACGGTGGCTTCTCCGAAGCCCCTGATCCGTGCTGTACTTATCCGAATACGCATGGGACGGGCCTCCGGGCCGGTCCCCGAGACGCCGAGAGGAGGCGAGACCAGTGACCAGCTTCATGACCTTCAGCAAAATGACCGATCGCTCGGTCGACGCTTCCTGCCTGCTCGGTTCCGTCTCGCTCCTGGGTACCGGTCTGTCCGCGATCTCCGCCGGCAGCCCCGCCGCCCTGCTGGCGACCCTTCCGGTCAGTGAGCGCAATGAGCGACCGATCAAGGCACTGGCGGCGGTAAGGGAAGCCCAGGCACATGGCGCCTATGGGTTTGCCGCCGCGGCCGGTGCCGGATCCAAGACGAAGCAGACGACGAAGCAGCAGCACCACCTGATGTGGGCCTTCCGTGGGCTCGAACCCTGGAGTGATCCAGCCTGACGTGTGTCAGGCCGGCGCCTTCAGGGCCGCGGAACCCCACCCGGGATCCGCGGCCCTTCTGTTTGTCCCCGAACGGGGACGACGGAGCGAAGGGGCCTCGGGACTGGCAGAACCAGTCGGTGTGAGGGCAACCCAGCCGAACCCGGCCGACCGGCCGGAACGACCAGCCACCAAGACGAGGAAAAAACCACCGTGCAACTCGAAGCGCACGCCCCGTCCGTACCGCAGACCCAAACGATCTCCCCGCCCGCAGTCCCGAAGGACCACGCCTTGACTCCGCTCACCGCGCTGACCGCGCTCGACGACGCCATCGAGAACCTCGGCGTACCCGTTCCGTGCCGCACCTTCGACCCCGAGGTCTTCTTCGCCGAGTCCCCGGCGGACGTCGAGTACGCGAAGTCCCTCTGCCGTACCTGCCCGCTGGTCGAGGCCTGCCTCGCCGGGGCGTCCGAGCGCCGCGAGCCCTGGGGTGTCTGGGGAGGCGAGCTCTTCGTGCAGGGCGTCGTCGTAGCCCGCAAGCGTCCCCGTGGCCGTCCCCGCAAGAACCCGGTTGTCGCGGCATGACCGCACACGGAACCATCGACCGCCCCCTCACGCACGACCCCCTGAAGCAGGCCCTCATGACCCCCCACACCACGAGCGAGCAGCCGCACGGCGCCGCCCACGCAGACTTCATCACCGCAGGCGCGATGACCTCGCGTCAGAACAGGACCCGCGAAATGCAACTCATCCCAGAAGCCCTGGCCCGTGCCCATATGGACGACCGCATGCGTGAGGCCGACGCCGAGCGTCACGCCCTGCGCCTGGTCGCCGCCCGCCGGATGCAGCGCCGCGCCGAGCGCGTCTCGCTGCGCGCCCGGCGCGCGCTGGCCATGGCCGTCATGAACTGACGGCCGGTACGGAGCTCAACCACGTCCCGGGGGGACCGGTCCGAACGGGCCGGTCCCCCCGGTGCGTTGCGCACGGCGCACCGCCCCGTACGGAGATATCGTCCGGAGGTGGACCAGCCGACTCCCCGCCCCGCCCCGCCGGGACCCGAGGCCCAGCCCGTCGTCTGCGCGAGCTGCGGTGCCCGGTCCCCGGACGGCGCCCCGCCGACCTGGACCTGCTCCGTGGAGAACGGCGCCAGGCTCTACCTCTGCGACGACTGCGCCCGGGCCAACCTCAGAGCGATCGAGGGCAGGCTCGACTCCTCCTGGTGGTGAGCGGCCCACGGCCGCGCGGCCGCCGTCACGGCGTCACCCCGGCGGCGGAGGGGAACCCCGGCAGCCAGGAGTCCAGTTCCTCCCGCAGCCGCACGGTCGCGCCCAGCTGGCACAGCACCCCGATGGTGCTCAGCGTCACCCGGTGGATCAGCAGGTAGGACGGCGGCAGATTGATCTGCCGGCCCAACTGGTGCGCGGGAGAACGCGGGTCGGCTATCCGGGCCGCCTGACCGCGCAGCCACGGCCGGGTGAAGGTGAACTCCTCGGCCTCGGCGGGCTCGATGATCGGCTTGAGGTACGCCAGCAGCGCTTCGGGGTCCAGCTCGATGGACTCCTTCACGAACCCCTCCGCCCGCAGGTGGCCGTAGACCCCCTCGGCGTCGCCGTCCAGGGTCATCCGCAGCGACCTGCCGATGGGCTCGGGCCAGCCGCCGGGCAGCCGGTCCACCGTGCCGAAGTCCAGCACGCCCAGCCGTGTCCGTCCGTCCGGCTCCGTGATCAGCCGGAAGTTGCCCGGGTGCGGGTCCGCGTGGAGCAGCCCGGTGCGCGCGGGACCGGAGAAGAGGAACCGGGCCAGCAGCTGACCGGCGCGGTCACGCTCCTCCCGGCTGCCGTCGGCTATCACCTCCGACAGCGGGGTGCCCTCCATCCACTCGGTCACCAGCACCTGGTCGCCCTGGTGCACGACGTCCGGCACGACCACGTCCGGATCGTCCTCGAAGGCGTCCGCGTGGGTGCGCTGGGCCTCGGCCTCCAGCTCGTAGTCCAGCTCCTCGGAGACCCGGTCGCGCAGCTCCTTGATCAGCGGCTTGATGTCCATGCCCGGGATCAGCGGCCCCAGCAGCCCCGCGAACCGGCCCAGCTGCTTCAGGTCCGAGAGCAGCGCCTCGCCCGCCCCCGGGTACTGCACCTTGACCGCCACCTGCCGGCCGTCGTGCCACACCGCCCGGTGGACCTGCCCGATCGAGGCCGCCGCGGCCGGCTTGTCCTCGAACTCCTCGAACAGCTCTCGCCAGTCCTCGCCCAGCCGCTGCGCCAGCACCTGGTGCACCGTGGCCGCGGGCAGCGGCGGGGCCGCCTCCTGGAGCTTGGTCAGCGCCGCCCGGTAGGGTCCCGCGACCTCCTCGGGAAGGGCCGACTCGAAGACCGACAGGGCCTGGCCGAACTTCATCGCCCCGCCCTTCAGCTCCCCGAGCGTCTTGAAGAGCTGCTCGGCCGTCCGCTGCTGGAGCTCGCGCGCCACGATCTCCGCGGACTTGCCGCCGATCCGCTTGCCCAGCCCCCACGTGGCCCGTCCCGCGAAGCCGAGCGGCAGCGCGGCCAGCTTGACGGTACGGGTGACCGCCTTCCGGGGAAGATCAGACATGTGCCCCTCCAGTTCCCAGACAGCTGCGCCGCAAGCGGCGGTTCGCGAAGACCCCTCGGACCCAAGGCATCCTGTCATGGCCCTACCGGCAGGCCGGCTCCCGATCCTCCTCCCGTCCGCTCGAGCACGGCCGGACGGCCGGCGGCCGCGCCGCACGGGCAGCCGGGATGGGGGACGACCCCGGAGCGCTCCCAGTGGAGGCCCGGGAGGGCCGCCTCCCAGCGGGCGCCCGTGGAGGCGGGCAGCTCCCCGTCGAGGAAGGACAGGGTGTGGGCCGCGGCCAGGCCGGCGGTCGCCGCCGACAGCCCCAGGTCGCAGGCGGCGGTCGCGCGCCGCCGGTGGGCGGAGCGCCACTGGACCAGCATCCTCGGCCAGGCTCCGTCCCGCTCCACCCGGTCGCGCTCCATGCAGCCCGCGCACGCCGTGGCCCCCGGCAGCACCAGCGGGCCCACCAGCCCGGTGCCCTCCAGCACCCCCGCGTACAGGTGCGGGACCCCCGAGGCGACCCAGCCGGCCGCGGTCCCCGGATCGGGGGCCCACGCCTGCAGTCCGTCCCGCGGGGCGACGACCACCAGGGACAGGCCGGGCTCCGGGCCGTCCCGCTCCCCGGCCCGCGGCGCCCGCCCCGGGGCGGACTCGCGCACGAGCCGGCCCGCCGCCTCGGCGCGCGGCCGGCCCACGCTTCCCGCCCCGAGCCCGCCCGGCGCCACGTCCGCCGGCTCCACCCGGCCCCCGTCGAGGACCTCGACCCGGCCCACGCCCGCGCCCGCCAGGACCGCGGCGATCACGGCCCCCACCCGGCCGCTCCCGCGCACCTGGACCCGTACCGCCCGGCGCGCGGCCACGCCCCGCAAGTCCCCGCCCGGCTCACGCCGCACCAGTGACAGCGAGCCCAGATCGGGGCCCAGCCGCTCCAGCTCCTCCGGCCGCTCCCGCACGGCCTGGGCCCGCGGGCCGCCCGCCGTGGCGTCGTCGAGCAGGCCGGCCCCCGCCAGCCGCCGGACCAGCTCGTCGGCGCAGCCGTCCGGCAGCCCCATCCCCGCGGCCTCGGCCCGCAGCAGGTCCATCCCCCGGGTCCCGTCGATCCGGTCGATGAGCGCACCGGTCGCCGTGTCCACGGGGCCGAAGACCACCGCGTGCGCGGGAGTCACCCCGAACTGCACCGTCCGCAGATCCCGCCACGCCCGCGCCAGCGCCGGCTTCACCTTCGGATACATCGCCGCCCCCTCGATTCGCCATCGCACTCACTTCCCGTACGCCCCCACCGTGCCCTCCCGCCGGGTTCCGTGCGGAAGTTTGTCCACAGGCGGGGGGTATCAGGCATATGAGAGGGAAAGAGGACTGTTCCGGCCGCCGCCCGCGAATCGGTCCTGTCCGAACGCCGGACCTGCGGGACTTCCACGACGGCCAACGGGTACCGTCGTGGCGTGTCCGCCGATCCACCGCAGCGCGCCGTCGAAGTCCGCCGGAGCGCGCGCCGCCGCAGGACCGTATCCGCCTACCGCGAGGGTGACCGTACGGTCGTCCTCATCCCTGCCCGGATGTCCGAGGCCGAGGAACGGCGCTGGGTGGGCGTGATGCTCGACAAGCTGGCCGCCCAGGAGGGCCGGCGCACCCTCGGGGACGCCGAGCTGACCGCACGGGCCGAGCGGCTGTCCGAGCAGTACTTCGGCGCCCGCGCCCGCCCCGGCACCGTCCGCTGGGTCACCAACCAGAACACCCGCTGGGGCTCCTGCACCCCGTCCGAGGGCAGCATCCGGCTTTCGCACCGCCTCCAGGGGATGCCGGAGTACGTCGTCGACTACGTGCTCCTGCACGAGCTCGCGCACCTCCTGGTGCCCGGCCACGGCCCCCGCTTCTGGGAGCTGCTGGAGGCGTACCCGCGCACCGAGCGGGCCCGCGGCTACCTGGAGGGCGTGGTCGCCGCCGAGCGCCTCCCGACGGTCCCCGCCGACGGCGGGGAGTGATCCGCGCCCCCGTACGGGACGTCACGCACGGTGATATGTACCGGGTCGGTACCGACTTGGCCGGATGTCCGTCGTTGCCGTTAGCCTGAGCGCCACGCATTCACAGTCGGGATGGGGGACGGTCGTACGTATGGCCAGGGAATTCCAACGCGGCCACAAGGCCAAGATCAGTGATTTGACGGCGGGCACCGACCTGTACGTGGGCGTCCAGATCTCCGGACCCGGACTCGCCTTCGACATCAGCTGCTTCGGCCTCGACGCGAACGAGCAGCTTTCGGACGACCGCTACTTCGTCTTCTTCAACCAGCCGAAGTCGCCGGAGGAGTCCATCCAGCAGCTGGGCGCCCAGGCGGGCGACAGCGAATCCTTCCGGGTGACGCTGGACCGCATCCCGGCGTCGATCCACAAGCTGTCCTTCACCGCCACCATCGACGGCGCCGGACAGATGTCGCAGATCGGCCCGGGATACATCCGCGTCGTGGCCGGCGGCGAAGAAGTCGTCCGGTACGCGTTCACGGGCTCCGAGTTCACCACCGAGCGCGCCGTGATGCTCGGCGACTTCTACCTCAAGGACGTGTGGCGCTTCGCCGCCGTCGGCCAGGGCTTCGACGGCGGGCTCGACGCGCTGCTGCGGAACTTCGGCGGCGAGGTCGCCGAGGAGGCGGGGTCCGAGCAGCAGGTCCCCGCCCAGGGCGGCGCCGCCCCCGGCTTCGCCCCGCCGCCGCAGGCCGCCGCCCCGGCGCCCTCGTTCGGCGCCCCGGCCCACCAGGCCCCGCCCGCACCGGCCCCCGCGCCGTCGTTCGGCGGGCCCGCACCGGCCCCGGTCCACCAGCCGCAGCCGTACCAGCAGCCCGCCGCCCCGGCCCCGGTGCACGCCGCGCCGACCATGGCCGCGCCGCTCGCCCCGCCGGCCCCCGCCCCGTACGGGCAGCCGCAGCAGCCCTCGTACGGCCAGGTCCCCCCGCCGGCCCCGGCCCCCGCCCCCTACGGGCAGCAGCCGGGCTACGGTCAGCAGCCCGGGCACGGCCAGCCCCCCGGCTACGGCCAGGTACCGGGCCAGCCCCCCGGCTACGGCGGCCAGCCCGGCCCCGCGCCGCAGGCCGCGGCCGGAGCCGGGCTCACCGCCGCGCTCCAGCCGTACAAGGAAGCCCCCACCGGCGCCCGCTGGACCCCGCAGAACCAGCAGCTCATGCGGGTCGACCTGGCGATGGGCGGCCAGGCCGTCCTCGCCCGCCAGGGCAGCATGGTGCTGTACCAGGGCAAGGTGGACTTCAGCTACAAGGGCGCGGGCTTCGCCGGCCGCATCGTCGGCAACGCCACCGGCCAGGAGATGCAGCTCATGCGCTGCACCGGCCGCGGCCAGGTCTTCCTCGCCGAGAACGGCGCCCACCTGCACGCCATCGAGCTCCAGGGCGACGCCATCTGCGTCTCCGCCGAGGCGGTCCTCGCCTTCGACGAGTCGCTCCAGCACGAGGTCCGCAGGATCGAGGGCCACGGCATCCCCGGCGGCGCCCTGTTCACCATGCAGTTCCAGGGCACCGGCACGGTGATCGTCAAGACGCACGGCGTCCCGGTCGTCCTGCCCGTCACCCCGACCACGTTCGCGGACAGCAACGCCATCGTCGCCTGGTCCGCGGCCTCGCAGGTCATCCTTTCCAGCCAGGTCCGGCTCCGGCGCAACGCCTACCCCGGTCACAGCGGGGAGACCGTGAACCTCCAGTTCCGCGGCGCTCCCGGCAACTTCATCGTCGTCCAGCCGTACGAGGTCTGAGGGAGCCCGACATGAACGCAATGAACCAGCAGCTCGCGGGCTACGCCCCGACCCCCGTCACGGCCCGCATGGAGAACCACGGCCGGGCCATGCTCAAGGTGGCCATGCAGAGCGGCCAGGACCTGTTCGCGCGCACCGGCTCGATGGTCGCGTACGAGGGCTTCGTCCAGTACGAGCCCAACCCGCCGGCCGTGCGTCAGATGGCCTCGCAGTGGCTCACCGGCGAGAGCGCCCCGCTGATGAAGTGCACCGGCGACGGTCTGCTCTACCTCGCCGACTACGGCGCGGACGTCGTCGTCATCAACCTCGACAACGACGCGCTGTCGGTCAACGGCAGCAACCTGCTCGCGTTCGACGCACACCTCCAGTGGGGCGTCGAGCGGGTCAAGGGCATGGCGAAGTTCGCCGGCCAGGGCCTGTTCAACGTGCAGGTCTCCGGCACCGGCTGGGTCGCCATCACCTCCCGTGGCACGCCGATCGTGGTCGACTGCGGCCGCGGCGACGACGAGACGTACGTGGACCCCGACGCGCTCGTCGCCTGGTCCCCGAACCTCAAGGTCAAGGGCAAGCGCAGCTTCAAGGCCTCGTCGATGATCGGCCGGGGCAGCGGGGAGGCCTACCAGATGGCCTTCTCCGGTCAGGGCATCGTCGTCGTACAGCCCAGCGAGGACAGCACCGACCGGCTCCGGGCCCGGGGCTGAGGGGGAGCGGACACATCATGCAGAGCGCACTTTTCGCCCACGCCGAGGCGCAGTCCCAGGAGCGGTACGCGGTCCAGAACCCGCAACTGCTGCGGGTCTCGCTGACCGGCACCGACGACGTCCTCGCCCGCAAGGGCGCGATGGTCGCCTACCAGGGCATCATCGACTTCGACGGCGAGTACCAGAGCACCACCCAGCGGGGCGCCCGCGCCCGCACCGGCGAGGGCCTCGACCTCATGCGCTGCTCCGGGCAGGGCACCGTCTACCTCGCCAACCTGGCCCAGTACGTCCACGTCGTGGACGTGGACCAGGAGGGCCTCACCGTCGACAGCAGCTACGTGCTCGCTCTGGACTCCACCCTGCACACCGAGGTCATCGCGGTGGACAGCCAGTACGGGATCTCCGGGTCCGGCAAGTACCAGCTCAACATCACCGGCCGCGGCAAGGTCGCCCTGATGACCTCCGGGCAGCCGCTGATGATGCAGGTCACGCCGGACAAGTACGTCAACGCCGACGCGGACGCCATCGTCGCCTGGTCGACCTCGCTGCGGGTCCAGATGCAGGCCCAGACCCACTCCACCGGAGTCTGGCGGCGCCGCGGCAACACCGGCGAGGGCTGGGAGCTGAGCTTCCTCGGCACCGGCTTCGCGCTGGTGCAGCCCAGCGAGGTGCTGCCGCCGCAGAACGCCCAGCTCGGACAGGGCGCCGCCGCGCAGTTCGGCATGGGCCAGCAGGGCGCGCACGCGCAGAACCAGAACAACGCCTGGAACTGACAACCCCGGCACGACGGCGAAGGGGCGGTCCCGCACGGGCGACCTACGGCGCGGTGGCGAACAGACGGGCCTGCACGGCCTGCTCGATGACAGTGATCAAGGCACACTCCCTTGCGGCGGATCTGCTGCCG
>NZ_JBEOXU010000050.1:0-40716 GCF_040296725.1 Streptomyces sp. NPDC002044 | reverse complement strand
CCCGCGTACGGGACCGCACCGCGGACGGCGGCCGCCACCGCCGGGCGGTGCGGCGCCCGGCCCTGCGGTGTCAGGGCCCGTCGTCGGTCGGCACGCACAGCACCGGGACGGGCGAGAGGTGCAGCAGCTTGTGCGGGGTGGAGCCGAGCAGCGCGCCCCGGATCGGGCTGTCGCCCCAGCTGCCGACGATGATCACCCGGGCGTCGTGCCGCGCGGCGGCGTCGATCAGCGCCTGGGCCGGCTTCTCGTCGACCACCTCGACCGCGGACGGCACCCCGGCCTCGTCGGCCGCCTCGACGGCGTGCGCCAGGGCGCTGCGGCCCGCCTGCCGGACGGCCTCGCGGTGGGCGCGGTACTCCTCCCCGGTGGAGCCGGGGGCGGCGGCGCCGAAGACGAGGACGAGGGGCTCGCCGAAGGCGGCCGCGACCTCCAGCGCCACCCGCAGGGCACGTTCCGCGCCGGGTGACTCGTCGTATCCCAGGACGACGGACATCGGGCCTCCTCAGGACTTCTTCGCGTGGACGAGTTCGGGGTCGGCCACGCCGCGCCGCTCCTGCCAGAACCTGCCGTCGCGGACCCGCCAGAAGCACATGACGAGCACGCCGACGACGGCGATGGCGATGCCGATGACCAGCGGCGGGCCGAGGCCGAACCAGGAGACCCCGCCGGCCGAGTTCTCCGGGTTGGACATGTCGCCGATCGACTCCACCAGCAGCCAGGTCAGCAGTCCGGCCCCGACCAGCGGACCGAGCCCGATGAGCACGAAGTTGTGCACGTTCTCCAGCAGGTGGCGGCGGTAGTAGATGGCGCAGGCCAGCCCGGTGAGCGCGTAGTAGAACGCGATGAGCAGGGAGAGCGCGGTCAGCGAGTCCAGCAGCGCGTTCTCGCTGATCTGGTTGACGACCAGGTACCAGCCGATCGCGATGCCGGCCACCCACCACGTGCTCACGTCGGGGGTCCGGAACCGCGGGTGGATGTGCGCGAGCTCCTGCGGCAGCGCGTGCCTGCGGGCCATCGACAGGGCCGTGCGGGAGGCCGGGATGATCGTGGTCTGGGTCGAGGCGAGCGCGGAGGTGCAGACGGCGAGGAGCACCACCCAGTCCCAGCCGCCCATGACCTCGTGGGCGAGGACCGCGAAGACGGCCTCCTCCTCGGAGGCGTTCTCGGCGAGGAAGACGGTTCCGGCGTACGCGACGACGGCGAAGCCCACCGACAGGTAGGTCACCAGCAGCACCACGGTCGACCAGATCCCGGCCTTGCCGGGGGCGGTGGCGGAGTTCTCGACCTCCTCGGTGAGGTTGACCGCGGATTCCCAGCCCCAGTAGATGAACACGCCGAGCAGCAGCCCGCCGGTGAGCGCGGCGCCGCCGGCCCCGAAGGGGTTCAGCCAGGACAGGGACGGTTTGACCGAGTCGAGGGTGCTGGTGTCGGCGTAGACGCGGTAGAGGGCCACGACGGCGAAGACCAGGAGGAAGAAGACCTGGGCGAGGATCAGCACGTTCTGCAGCTTGGCGGACATCTCGGTGCCGATGACGCAGATGGCGGTCATCACCAGGATCACCAGGACGGCGAGGCCCTGGCGGATCAGCGCGTTGGTGGCCCAGCTGTCGAGCCCCGCGGCGAGCAGGCCGAAGTGGACGGCCACGTCGGCGAGCGAGCCGATGACGAGGACGCCCGTCATCGCGATCGCCCAGCCGCCGAGCCAGCCCGCCCAGGGCCCCATGGCCCGGGTGACCCAGGAGAAGGTCGTCCCGCAGTCCTGGTCGACCTTGTTGAGGTAGTAGAAGGCGGCGGCGATCAGGAGCATCGGTACGAAGGACGCCAGCATCACGCCGGGGGCGTAGATCCCGGCCAGGGCCACGATCGGGCCGATCACCGCTGCCAGGGAGTACGCGGGCGAGGTGGAGTTGAGGCCGATGACGAGCGCGTCGAGGAACCCGATCGCGTTGGCCTTCAGCCCCGCTTCCGGGATTCCGGTCTCCGGTCCGCCGCCACCGCCCGCACCGTCGTCGTGGGCCATGTACGCATCGTCGCCCCGGGCCCGCGTCCGCGCGAGGCGAGCGGCCGGAAACGGGGCCGGCCGGGGTGGGGACGGGGCCGGACGGGCCGGCGCCGGGTCAGGGG
This sequence comes from Streptomyces sp. NPDC002044, assembly GCF_040296725.1. Taxonomy (NCBI): domain Bacteria; kingdom Bacillati; phylum Actinomycetota; class Actinomycetes; order Kitasatosporales; family Streptomycetaceae; genus Streptomyces; species Streptomyces sp. NPDC002044. The sequence continues at coordinate 38,592 of NZ_JBEOXU010000050.1, read as the reverse complement.
TGGGTGTTCCAGCCCGCGATCACCGGGAGGCCGTGCTCCGTGGAGAGCACGCTCACCGTGCCGGTGCGGAGCAGGAACAGCCGTCCCTCCTCGGGCCCGAGCCCCAGGTAGCGGGCGGTGAGGACGCGCAGGAAGTGGCCGTGGGCCACCACGACGGCGTTCCCGCCGTCCGCGCGCAGTACCGGGGCCAGCCGGGCCAGGGCGCGGTCCGCCCGGGCTCCCACCTGGGCGGCGCTCTCCCCCGGGTGCTCGGCGTCACCGGGCGGCACCCCGTCGGTCCACAGCGACCAGTCGGGGACGGTCCGCCGGATCTCGGCGGTGGTGACGCCCTCGTAGCCGCCGTAGTCCCACTCGTACAGGTCGGGGTCGGTGACCCCGCCGGTGAGGCCCGCGAGCTGCGCGGTGGCCACGGCCCGGCGCAGCGGGCTGGTCAGCACCAGCGCCGGCTGCCGGTCGCGGAAGTAGGGGGCCAGCGAGATGGCCTCCTCGACGCCGCGCGCGGTCAGCGGCACGTCGGTGCGCCCGGTGTGCCGCCCGTTCGCGCTCCACGCCGTCTCGCCGTGTCTCACCAGCAGCAGGTCGCTCATCCTCCGGACCCTACGCCCTGCGGCCCGCGCGATGCCCCGCGGCCCTCCCGGCATGTCGGCGCGGGATGATCCCGGGAGGCGTGTCACTGTCGGGCGTCATGGATGTGAGCACGTTCTACGCCCTCTTCTCCGCGACCTGTTTCACGCTCGTCGGCCTGTGGTGGAACGTGGTGCAGGGCCATCCGGACTGGATGCGCGCGCCCGCGCTGCGCCGGGTCGTCGGGGGGATCTACCTCTCGTTCCTGCTGCCCGCCCTGATGGGCCTGTTCGCCCAGGTGGGCGGCACGGAGCAGCCGCAGATCTGGCGGGCCAGCTTCGTCGTGGTGTCCGTCGTCGGCTGTGTGTCCACGCTGCGGCTGCTCGCCCGGGGCAGGTCCGGCGGGGACTCCCCCGAACTGCTCTGGCACCGGCTGGGAGTGGCGGTCCTGTACGTGCTGGTGGCCGTGGTGGGCGCGGCGCCCGAGGTGGCCGGCGTGGTGAACCTGCGGCCCATCCAGGCGGAGGCACTGCTGCTGATCCTGCTGGTGGTCCTCGGCCACGGGCTGGTGTGGCGGTTCATGGCGGGCGAGGGCCGGCCCGCCGAAACGGCCTGACGCCGGTGCCGCCGCCGTCACGCCCGTCGCTCACCGGGCCGCCCGCGCAGGTGGGGGGCGTTTCCGGGCCGTTCCGGGAGCGCCCGGGAATCGATGCGAAAACGCTGCGAGTTTGCCGGGCGGGCCGTGCTCGCGAGGCTCGGGCCATGAACGACGAGGAACGCGAGGAACGCGTCACCGCCGGATTCGCGGCGGGCGACGAGGGCTGCATGGAGACGGTCTACCGGCGCTGGCGGCCGCTGGTGCACTCCATGGCACGCCGTTCACTGGGCGACGAGCGGGAGGCCGAGGACGTCACCCAGCAGGTGTTCCTGGCCGCCTGGCGCGGCCGGCACGGCTACCGGCCCGGCCCCGGCGGGCTCGGCGCCTGGCTCACCGGCATCACCCGCCACAAGGTCGCCGACGCCCTGGAGGCGCGGACCCGGCGCGCCCGCGCGGCCGCGGCCGCCGCCCGCGCCTTCCCCGCCCTCGTCCCGCGCCCCGGCGGACACGCCTGGCCGGAGCCCGAGCCGGAGCGCGTGGTCGACCGGATCCTGGTCCTGGGGGAGCTGTCCCGGCTGCCGTCGGCGCAGCAGCGGGTGCTGCGCCTCGCCTTCTACGGCGACCTCACCCAGACACAGATCGCCGCCCGCACCGGGCTCCCGCTCGGCACCGTCAAGAGCCATATGCGGCGGGCGCTGCACGTACTGCGCCGGTCGCTGGAGGCGTCGTCCCCGCTGCTGCCAGTGCCGCGATGAGGTCGACCCCCGAGCGCAGCCCGAACAGCCGCTCGGTGCGCGGGTCCTGGGGCCCGGAGGCCCAGCCCGGTCCGGCGAGCAGCACGGCCGAGTGCCCTCGGGCGCCGCGCAGGCCCCACTCGATGCCGGCCACGGACCGCACCAGCGGCCGGTCCGCGGTCGTACGGGACTGGGACCACAGCACCACGGCCCGCGGGCCGGTACGCCGTACGGCCTCGTGCAGCGCGTCGGCGGGCAGCGCGGGCCCGAACATCCGCACCGGCAGGCCCCGCTCGCCCAGCGCCGCGGCCAGCGCCTCCATCGGCAGGCTGTGCAGTTCGCCCGGCACGCACGCGAGGAGCACCGGCGGGGTGTGCGGCTGGCCCGGCGCGGTCCGGATCCGGCGCAGCGCCGAGGAGACGTACCAGGACAGCAGGTGCTCGACCTCCACGTAGCGCTCCCCCGCCGAGGCCCACTTGCGGCCCACCGCGTGCAGGGTCGGCGCGATCACCTCCTCCCAGGCGGTGACGAGGCCGTGCTCCGCGAGGGCGGCGTCCAGCAGTTCCTCCACGGCCGGCGCGTCCAGGCGCACGGCGGCCCGTGCGAGCCCCCGGCACTCCGGGCGGACCTCGCCGAGGGGCAGGGAGTTGGGCCCGCCGGGGGCCCGGCCCGCGTCCTCCCGTACGGCGGGTGCCGCGGGAGCGGTGTCCTGGGCGGCCCGCGCCGCCTCGGCCGGGGGCACGCCCTGCGCGGTGAGCCGGCACATCAGCTCCAGCCGGGCGATGTCCTGCGCGGTCCAGCGGCGGTGCCGGCCGTCCTCGCGGCGGGCCGGGCCGATCGCGTACCGGCGCTCCCAGGAGCGCAGGGTGGTGGGCGACACCCCCAGCCGCCGGGCGACGGCTCCGGTGCTCAGCGCGGCGGCGGGGAGGTCCTGCGGCGGTGTGGTCGGCGGCACGGGCTGCACCCGCTCACGATACGTCCGGCGCGGTGCCGGACGGCCGGGTACGGAGCGCACGGGCCGTCCCGGCGCGGGCGGGGCGGCCGGGCCGGTGCGGCGGGCACGGGCCGGGCGGGTACGGCGCGGCGGCGCTCACTCGGTGCCCCGTCCGTGCCGGAAGCGGTCGAGGCCGTCGGCGAGCTCCACCACCGGGTCCGGGTAGTCGTAGCGGGCGCGGTCCGGGCCGGACAGCCGCCAGGGCTCGTGGACGCGCGGCGCGGGGAGGCCGGCGAGTTCCGGGACCCAGCGGTGCACGTAGCGGCCCTCGGGGTCGTAGCGCAGGCCCTGGCGGACGGGGTTGAGGACGCGGTTGGGCCGGCTGTCGGTGCCCGTCCCGGCCACCCACTGCCAGTTGAGCTGGTTGTTGGCGAGGTCCCCGTCCACGAGGAGGTCCAGGAAGTGGCGGGCGCCGACCCGCCAGTCGACGTACAGCGTCTTGGCCAGGAAGCTCGCGGCGAGCAGCCGGCCGCGGTTGTGCATCCAGCCCTCGTGGCGCAGCTGGCGCATCGCCGCGTCGACCACGGGGTAGCCGGTGCGGCCTTCCTTCCACGCCTCGGTCTCCTCCTCGGCGGCGGGACCGGTCCGCCAGTGGTCCTGGCGGGTCCGGTAGTCCTCGGCGGCGGCCGCGGGGCGGGCGGCGAGGACCTGGTGGTGGAAGTCGCGCCAGCACAGCTGCCGTACGAAAGCCTCGGCGCCGGGGCCGCCCGCGGCGCGGGCCCGGTGGACCGCCTCGGTCGGCGAGAGGGTGCCGAAGTGGAGGTGCGGGGAGAGGCGGGAGGTGGCGTCGCCGGCCAGGTCGTCGTGGACGTCCTCGTAGCGGGTGATTCCGGAGCGCAGCCAGTTCGTCAGCAGCCGGCGGGCCTCGGTCTCGCCGCCGCGGGCGAGGCCCGGGGAGGTGCCGGTGACAGCGGTGCGCCCGAGCAGCGGCTCGGAACCGATGCCGTCGGGGACGTGCAGGCCGCGCGGGGCGTTGCCGACGGGCCGCAGCGGCAGGTCGGCCCAGCGGCGGAAGTACGGGGTGAAGACGGCGAAGTGGTCGGATCCGGCGGGGGTGACGGCTCCGGGAGCGACGGCGTTGACCACCATGTCGTGCACGTACAGCCGCCGGCCCTCGGCTTCGAGGGCGGCGCGCAGCCGCTCCTCGCGGGCGTGGGCGTAGGCGCTGACCCCGGCGGACATGTGGACCTCGTCGGCGTCGGCCTCCCGGACCAGGGCGGTGGTCTCGGCGACGACGTCCCCGGAGCGGACGACGAGGCGGCCGCCGCGCTCGCGCAGGCCGGAGTCGAGGTCGGCGAGGCAGTCCGCGAGGAAGGCCCGCCGGTTCGGCGAGGCGAAGCCGGGGGCGGCCTCGACGGAACGGTCGCGGACGAAGAACGGGACGATCCGGTCGCAGGAGGAGAGGGCCGCGCGCAGCGGCGGATGGTCGTGCAGGCGCAGGTCTGAGGTGTACAGGACCACCGCGATGTTCATGGGCTCTCGCTCCGCGTCGGGACTGTCGGGACTGCCGGGGCTGTCAGGACCGTGGGTGACGGCCGCCATCCGGTACTTCGGTGACGGGGCCGCCCTTGGATGCGCCGCCGCCTTCGGCGCCGTCGAGGCGTTCGGCGGCGCGGGCGATGTTGCGGGCCATGCCGCCGAAGACGACGGCGTGGAAGGGCGAGACGCTCCACCAGTACAGGTGTCCGAGCAGCCCGTGCGGGTGGAACAGCGCCCGCTGCCGGTACCGCGTCCGGACCGCCCCGGCGCCGGGGGTTCCCCCGTCGGCGATGACCGGACCGGTGACCGGACCGGTGGCGCCGGCCCGTCCCGGTCCGGGCTCCCCGTCGGAGGCGGCCTCGCAGGGGTCCGCGTACATCTCCAGCCAGGCGAGGCCCGGGAGCCGCATCTCGGCGCGCAGCCGCAGCAGGCGGCCCGGTTCGAGCTCCTCCACCCGCCAGAAGTCCAGGGAGTCCCCCACCCGCAGGTGGGCCGCGTCCCGGCGGCCGCGGCGGATGCCGACCCCGCCCGCGAGCCGGTCCAGCCAGCCCCGCACGGACCAGGCCAGCGGGAAGGAGTACCAGCCGTTCTCCCCGCCGATGCCCTCCACCACCCGCCACAGCGCCTCGGGCGAGGCCCCGACCTCCCGCTCGCGCTCGTCCTCGTAGAGGCTCCCGCCCGCCCAGTCGGGGTCGGTCGGCAGCGGGTCGCTGGGCGCGCCCGGGACGGAGGCGGAGGACCAGCGGGTGTCCACCTTGGCCTCCCGCACCCGGCGCAGGGCCAGCGCGAGCGCCTCATCGAAGCCGATGGGGGCGCCGGGCGGATCGGGCACGTACCGGGCGATGTCGTGCTCGGAGCAGACCACCTCGTGGCGCAGGGACTCGGCCAGCGGCCGGGCCAGGGCCCGCGGTACCGGGGTGACCAGGCCGATCCAGTGGCTGGAGAGCCGCGGGGTGAGCATCGGGACGCGCAGGATGAGGCGTCTGGGCAGCTCCGCCACCACGGCGTAGCGGCGCATCATCTCCTCGTAGGTGAGGACGTCCGGGCCGCCGACGTCGAAGGCCCGGTCGACCTCGGGCGGCATGGTGGCGCTGCCGACGAGGTAGCGCAGGACGTCCCGGACGGCGATGGGCTGGCAGCGGGTGCCGACCCAGCTGGGGGTGACCATGACGGGCAGCCGCTCGGTGAGGTAGCGCAGCATCTCGAAGGAGGCCGAGCCGGAGCCGATGATGACGGCGGCGCGCAGGACGGTGGCCGGCACGGCTCCGGCGAGGAGGATCTCGCCCACCTCGGAGCGGGAGCGCAGGTGCGGGGAGAGTTCCCGGACCGGGATGCCGGCGGGGGTGAGACCGCCGAGGTAGACGATGCGGCGGACCCCGGCCGCGGCCGCCCGCTCGGCGAAGATCCGGGCGGCGTCCCGGTCGCGGTCCTCGAAGCCGGAGCCGCCGCCGAGGGCGTGGACCAGGTAGTAGGCCACGTCGATGCCGTCCAGGGCCGCCGCGACCGAGTCCGCGTCGGTGGCGTCGCCGGCCACCACCTCGGCGCGGCCGGCCCAGGGGTGGTCGCGCAGCTTCGCCGGGGTGCGGGCCAGGCAGCGGACCCGGTGCCCGGCGTCGAGCAGTTCGGGCACCAGTCGGCCGCCGATGTAGCCGGTGGCTCCGGTGACCAGGCAGTTCAGGCCCGTCATGTCGGTCTCCGCTCCGTGTCGTCCCGTATGGGGTTTCCGGTGGAGTGGCCCGTCCGGATGCGCCGTTCCCCCGATCGGCGCATCCGGATGACGTGTCCCGGCCGAAAGACGGTGCAGAGGACACCGACACACCGAACACACCGAACACACCGAAGCACCGGCGTACCCACGCGCCGCGCCGCCGGACAGCACCGCGCCGCCGGAAGCCGCACCACCACGAGCACCACCAGACCACAGACACCCCTCGGAACCCGGAGTGCCATGCGCCCGTCTCCGCGGATCACCCTCCTGGTGATTCCGTTCCCGCCGCCGATCGGTTCGCCCGGCGACACATCCGCACCCCCCTACGGCTCCGAAGTACCGCTGAAGGAGGGAACGCGATGACCGAACGACAAGGACCGCGGCCGCGCACGGCCGTGGTCGGCGGGGGCGTTTCGGGGCTCACGGCGGCATACGTGCTGGCCCGCGGCCACGAGGTCACCCTGTACGAGGCCGACGACCGGCTGGGCGGACACGCCCACACCCACGACCTGAAGGGCCCCGACGGACACATACGGGCCGTGGACTCCGGCTTCATCGTCCACAACGACCGCACGTACCCGCGGCTGCTGCGCCTCTTCGACGAGCTGGACGTCGCCACCCGGCCGACGACGATGAGCCTGTCGGTACACTGCGAGGGCTGCGGGCTGGAGTACGCGGGCGCCCGCGGCCCCCGGGGCCTGTTCGCCCGGCCGCGCAGCGCCCTGCGGCCCGCGTACCTGCGGATGCTGGCACAGGTCCCGGTGTTCCACCGGCAGGCGCGGCGGCTGCTGGCCGCGCCGGAGACCACCCGCGAGATCACCCTCGGCGCGTTCCTGGAGCGGTGCGGCTTCGGGCCCTACTTCACGGCGCACTTCGCGATCCCGCTGGTGGCCTCGGTGTGGTCCTGCCCGGCGGACACCGCACTGCGCTACCCCGCCCGGTACCTGTTCCGCTTCCTCGACCACCACGGGATGCTGGCGGTGGGCGGCTCACCGAACTGGCGTACGGTCACGGGCGGCTCGCAGCGGTACGTGGAGAGGCTGCGGGAGCGCCTGGACACGGTGTACTCCGCGACCCCGGTACGGGCGCTGGCGCGCACCCCGGAGGGCGTACGGGTCACCACCGCCGGCGGCGCCGAGGCGCTGTACGACTCGGTGGTCGTCGCCGTCCACGCCGACCAGGCGCTGGCGCTGCTGACCGACCCGACGGACGCCGAGCGGGCCGCGCTCGGCGCGTTCCGCTACTCCCGCAACCGCACGGTCCTGCACACCGACGACTCGGTGCTGCCGCGCGCGGGCGGGGCACGGGCCTGCTGGAACTACCGGCTGTCGGGCTGCGGGCCGGACGAGGCGCGGGTCCGGGTGAGCTACGACATGAACCGTCTGCAGGGGCTGGACTCCCCGGAGCCGTACGTGGTCACGCTGAACGCGGAGACGGGCGCGGGCCCCGGCGCGGTGCGGGCGGACCGGGTCCTGGCGGAGATGGAGTACGAACACCCCGTGTACACCCCGGAGTCGGTGGCCGCGCAGCGGCTGCTGCCCGCGCTGTCCGGGCCGGTGACGGCCTTCGCCGGGGCCTACCACGGGTGGGGGTTCCACGAGGACGGCTGCCGCTCCGGCGTGGAGGCAGCGGCCGCGCTCGGGGTGGTGTGGTGAAGCCCGCCCTGTACGAGGCCGACATCCGGCACGTCCGCGCCGGCGGGCCCGCGTACGCCCTGCGCCACCGCACCTACCTGTGGCTGGTGGACCTCGACGAACTGCCGCGGCTGCCGGGGCCGTTGCGCAGCCTGGCGCGTTTCGACCCGCGGGACCACTTCGGCGGCGGCCGGCCCACGATCCGGGCGGGCCTGGACGGCTTCCTCGCGTCCCGGGGCGCGGCGCTGCCGCCCGGGAGCCGGGTGCGGATGCTCGCGCACGCCCGGGTCTTCGGGTACGTCTTCAACCCGCTCACCGTGTACTGGTGCCACGGCCCGGACGGGGCCCTGCGCCAGGTGGTGGCCGAGGTGCACAACACGTACGGCGGGCGCCACTGTTACCTGCTCGGCCCGGAGGCCGCCGAGGCCGAGGGCAGCGTGCCCAAGGAGTTCTACGTCTCCCCCTTCCTCGACGTGGACGGCGCCTACCGGATGCGTCTGCCCGCGCCGGACGGCCGCCTCGCCCTGAGCGTCCAGCTCGCCGGCGGGGCGGACGGCGCCCGGCTGACGGCCACCGTGCGCGGGGTGCGCCGCCCCGCCGGCGCCCGCGGCGTCCTGCGGGCCGCCCTGCGCCATCCCTGGTCCACCGCCGCCGTGGCGGTGGGCATCCGTTTCCACGGCATCCGCCTGTGGCTGCGCGGCGTGCCGGTGCGGCCGCGCCCCCGACCCGTACCCCAGGAGGGTGTGCAGTGACCGCGACGACGACTCTTCCCTTGGTGCCGCCGTGCTCCCGGACCCGGGCCGCGGTCGGCCGGCTCATCATCCGCCGGGCCCTGGACCGGCTTCCGCTCCAGGTCCGGATGGGGCCCGACGGGACGCTCGGCCGGGGCGGTCCCGCCATGGCCGTGCACGATCCCATCTCCTTCGAACGGCGGATCGCGGCCGAGGGACTGATCGGCTTCGGCGAGTCCTACGTGGCCGGCGAGTGGGACGCCCGGGACCCGGTGGCGGTGCTGACCGTGCTGGCCGGGCACGTCGCGGCCCTGGTTCCGGCGCCGCTCCAGCGGCTGCGCGGGCTGTGGGCGGCCCGGCACCCGGTGACCGACCGCAACACCCCGGACGGCTCCCGGAGCAACATCGAGCGCCACTACGACCTGTCCAACGAGCTGTTCGCCGAGTTCCTCGACCCGACGATGACGTACTCGTCGGCGGTCTTCCCCGCCCTGCCCGCCCGTCACGAGGACCTCGCCGCGGGGCAGCACCGGAAGATCGACATGCTGCTGGACCTGGCCGCCGTCGGCCCGGACACCCGGCTGCTGGAGATCGGCACCGGCTGGGGCGAACTGGCGATCCGGGCCGCCCGCAGGGGCGCCGACGTGGTCACCCTGACCCTGTCGCGGGAGCAGAAGGACCTGGCGGAGCGCCGGATCAAGGCCGCCGGGGTCGAGGACCGGGTGGAGGTCCGGCTCTGCGACTACCGGGAGGCGCGGGGCAGTTACGACGCCGTGGTCAGCGTGGAGATGATCGAGGCGGTCGGTGCCGAGTACTGGCCGGTCTACTTCGCCACGCTCGACCGGCTGCTGGCCCCGGGCGGGCGGGTGGCGATCCAGGCGATCACCATGCCGCACGAGCGGATGCTGGCCACCAAGGACACGTACACCTGGATCCACAAGTACATCTTCCCGGGCGGGATGCTGCCGTCGGTGCAGGTGGTGGAGGAGATGGCACGCCGGCACACCGGACTGCGGGTGACCCGCTGCGAGGGGTACGGGGCGCACTACGCGCAGACGCTGAAGCTGTGGCGGGAACGGTTCACCGAGCGGGCCGGCCGTGTCGCCGAGCTGGGTTTCGACGAGACCTTCCGGCGGATGTGGACCTTCTACCTGGCGTACTGCGAGGCCGGGTTCGCCTCGGGCTACCTGGACGTGCACCAGATCCTGCTGACGGCCGGCGACGGGGACGGTGACCGGGCGTGAACTGGTCCGGTTTCGGCATCAACCTGGCGGTCGCCGCGGCGGTCGCCCTCGCGGTCATGCTCGCCACCTTCGCGGTCGGCGTGCGCAAGCGGATGCACCGCGTCGTGGACGTGGCGTGGGGCCTCGCCTTCGCCGCGGTGGCCGCGGCGACGTACGGGATGTCCGACGGCGGCGGGCGGGCGCTGCTGCTGGCCGTGCTCACGGCGGTGTGGGGGCTGCGGCTGGCGGGCCACATCGCGTGGCGCGGCCGCGGGCACGGCGAGGACCCGCGGTACGACCGGATGCTGGCGAAGGCTCCGGGCAGCCGGAACCTGTACGCGCTGCGCATGGTCTACCTCCTCCAGGCCGCGCTGGTGTGGCTGGTGTCACTGCCCGTGCAGGCCGGGTCGTACGCGACCGGCCGGCTCGGCTGGCTCGCGCTCGCGGGCACCCTGCTGTGGCTGACCGGGCTCGTCTTCGAGGCGGTGGGCGACCACCAGCTGGCCCGGTTCAAGGCCGATCCCGCGCACCGGGGGCGGATCATGGACCGGGGCCTGTGGTCCTGGACCCGGCATCCGAACTACTTCGGCGACTTCTGCGTGTGGTGGGGCATCTACCTGGTCGCCGCCGGTTCGGTGGGGGCCGCGGCGGTCTCGGTGGTGGCTCCGCTGGTCATGTCGTACCTGCTGACCGCGGGCAGCGGGAAGCGGCTGCTGGAGCTGCACATGGCGGACCGGCCGGGGTACGCCGCGTACCGGGAGCGGACGAGCGGCTTCTTCCCGTGGCCGCCGCGCGGGGGCCGGGCGCGCTCCGACTGACGCGACCGCCCGGCGGACGGCCCCGCTCCGGGCCGCGGGCGCGGGGCGGCCCGCGGCCCGGAGTGCGGTGGAGGGGGCCGTTGGTACAGTCGCGGCATGGCGGTGGACGAGCTCGACACCAGAATCCTGCGCCTGCTGATCGAGCAGCCGCGCACCAGCGTCCGCGAGTACGCCCGGCTCCTCGGGGTGGCGCGCGGCACCCTCCAGGCCCGGCTGGACCGGCTGGAGCGGACCGGGGTGATCACCGGGACCGGTCCTTCCCTGTCCCCCGCCGCGCTCGGACACCCGGTGCTGGCCTTCGTACACATCGAGGTCACCCAGGGGCACCTGGACGAGGTGGGCGACGCCCTGTCCGCCGTCCCGGAGATCATCGAGGCTTTCTCCATCACCGGTGGCGGGGACCTGCTGACGCGGGTCGCGGCCCGGGACAACGCGCACCTGGAGGACGTGATCCAGCGGCTGATCCAGTTGCCCGGCGTGGTGCGCACCCGGACCGAGGTGGCCCTGCGCGAGCGGGTCGCGCACCGGCTGCTGCCGCTGGTCGAGTCCGTGGGGCGGGCTGCCCGCACGACCTGACAGAATGGTCTAGACAGGACAGAACCGGCAGGACGGGCGCAGCGGATGATTTCCGTCATATTCGATCTCGACGGCACCCTCGTGGACAGTGAGCCGAACTACTACGAGTCCGGGCGCCGCACGCTGGCCCGGCACGGGGTCCCCGACTTCACGTGGGAGCAGCACGCCCGCTTCATCGGCATCGGGACCCTGGAGACGCTGGAGATCCTCAGGGACCGGTACGCGATCGAGGCGCCGGTGGAAGAGCTGCTCGCCGAGCAGAACGCCGTCTACCTGGAGCTGGCCCGCACCGAGACCGCGGCCTTCCCCGAGATGCGCGCGTTCGTGGAGCGGCTGCACGCCGCCGGCGTGCCGATGGCGGTGGCCTCCGGCTCCTCCCTGGAGGCGATCGACGCCGTGCTGGCCGGGACCGGCCTGGACGCGCTGCTGACCACGGTGGTCTCCGCGGAGGAGGTGGCGCACGGCAAGCCCGCGCCGGACGTGTTCCTGGAGGCGGCCCGCCGGCTCGGCGCCGAACCGGCCGACTGCGTGGTCGTCGAGGACGCGGCGCCGGGCGCGCTGGCCGCCCGGGCGGCCGGGATGGCGTGCGTGGCCGTCCCGTACGTGGCGCGGACGGCGCACGACCCGGCGTTCGCCGGCGCGGACCTGCTCTTCCCCGGCGGGCAACGGGAGTTCAGCGCGCAGGCCGCGCACGACTGGCTGACGGCACACCGGACCGCCTGAACGGCGGCCGGGGCGAGGGCCGTTCGGCGCCACTGCCGCCGGAACGGCCCCGCGCTTCCCCTGGTGTCCCGCGCGGTCCGCTGCCACCATGCCCGGGTGACCGCCACCCTGCCGCCACCCCCGGGCGCCGAGCGCGGACCGCGCCGGTGGCCCCTCCTCGGCAACCTCCCCGCCTTCGCCCGCGACCCGCTGGCCTTCTTCGAATCCCTCCGCGACGACTACGGCGACTGGGTGCCGTGGTCGCTCGGCCCCCAGCGCAACGTGCTGGTCTCCCGGCCCGAGCACGCCGGTGAGCTGCTCGGCGCCGTCGAGTCCACCTTCAAGCCGACCGAACTGGGCTGGGCCTTCCGGCAGTTGCTGGGCAACGGCGTGGTGGTCGCCACCGGCGACGACTGGCGTCGCAAGCGGGCGCTGGTCCAGCCCGCCGTGCGGCCGCGCCAGGTCCGCTCGTACGCCGCCGCGATGGTGGAGTGCGCGGACGCGCTGGCCGGCGGCTGGCGCGAGGGCGACCGGATCGACGTGCACCGGGAGATGGCCGGGCTCACCCAGCGGATCGCGGTCCGCACCCTGTTCGGAAGCGACGCCGCCGGCCGCGAGGCACCCATCAGCGCGGCCATGGCCACGGCGCAGCGGGAGCTGGGGACCGAGTTCCGCGGGATCACGCTGTTCCTGCCGCCGTGGGTGCGAACCCCGGGGCGGCGCCGGATGCGGGCCGCGGTGGAGGTCCTCGACCGGGAGATCGAGCACGTCATACGGGAGCACGAGAGCGCGTCCGCGGCGGGGGACGGGCGGGACGACCTGCTGAGCCGGCTGCTCGCGGCCCGCGACGAACGGGGCGGCCCGCTGTCCCGCACGGAGCTGCGGGACGAGTCCATCACCCTCTACATCGGCGGTCACGAAACCACCTCGACCACCCTGACCTGGGCCTGGCAGCTGCTGTCCGGGGCGCCCGGGGCGCGGGCCAGGCTGACCGAAGAACTGGACCGGGTGCTCGGCGGGCGGCTGCCGACGTACGAGGACTACCCGCGGCTGACGTGGACCCAGCAGGTGGTCAAGGAGGCCCTGCGGATCTACCCGCCGATCTGGCTGATCTCGGCGGTGGCCGCGGAGGGGGCCTCCATCGGCGGGCGGGCGGTGCCCGTCGGCACCTCGGTGTGGACCAGCCCCTGGTCGGTGCACCGGGACGAGCGGTGGTTCCCGCAGCCGGAGGTCTTCCGCCCCGAGCGGTGGGACGCGGACGCCCCCGATCCGGTGCCGGAGCACGCCTGGTTCCCGTTCGGCGGCGGCCCCCGGGCCTGCCTGGGGGCGCGGTTCGCCCTGGTGGAGGCGGCGCTCGTGCTGGCCGTGCTCGGGCAGCGGTTCCACCTGGACACCGGCGCCCGGCGGACCGGGGTGTTCCCCGGGCTCACCCTCCAGCCGGCGGGCCCGGTCCCGGCCACCCTGCGCGCGGCGCGGCCCTAGGGCACGCGCCCGTCCCGCACCGCGCCTCCCCAACTGCCGCCGGATACTGCCGCTCCGAGCCGTTTCCCCGTCCTACGTTCGTTCCGCAACAGGACCGCGGCGGAGCCTCCGCCGCCCACACCGGGAGAAGCCCCATGAACCCCATGAAGAAGAACAAGCTCAAGGCCGGCGGCGCCGCGGCCGTGATCGCGGCGGGCCTCGCGATCACGGCGGTGGGCGCGGCGAACGCGGCCGACGCGGCCCCGAGCCAGTCCACGCGCATCACCTCCGTACAGCAGCTGCACGAGAACCTCGCGCAGGCGGTGGAGCAGGAGCAGGCCCTCGGCCTCCAGGGCACCATCGGCGGGCCCGTCGGCCGCGCGCTGGACGAGTCGACCGCCGCGATCGACGGCTGACGGGACGGGTGAGCACCGTGGGAACCGACCAGTCAGCAGCCGCTCCGGCGACCTGGTGTCCGAGCGGCGACGCCCGGGCCCCCGAGTCGGTCGTCCTCGGCGTCCGCTCGGGTGCCGACGGCCGGGTGACGTACCTCGCCGACCCGGTCCCGGCGTCCGAGGTGCTCGGCGCCGTACCGGAGGGGATCGAGCCGACCCGCGTCCTGCGGTTCGCCTCGCACTGCGTCACCGGCTGCGCGAACCGGCGGGGGAACGACTGCACCCTGGTGGAGCGGGTGCTGACCCTGCCGCCTCCGGCGGCGGCCGAGGCCCGCGCGGTCCCACGGTGCCACCTGCGCTCCCGCTGCCAGTGGTGGCAGCAGACGGGCGTCGACGCCTGCCACCGCTGCCCGGCCGTCACCACGGCCACCTTCCAGGAGGACGAGTTGGCCACCCTGGTCGCCGACCCGTCCACCACCCCGGAGCAACTCGCCTCCTGGATCGCCGCGTCCGCCTGACCGGCGGCCGACGGCCGTCAGGCCCCTGCCCGGCCGGGACCCCGGCCCGGCGGCACACTCCCGCCCGGAACGCTCCGGCGCGGTCGAGGTGCTGCCGGGCCGTCGGCGTGTCCGGCGCATGCCCGGGCCCACCGGCGCGGGTCCGCGGGGGCTGCGTCCGGCCCGTCCGACCGGGGCCCGCGGGACGGCCTCCGCCACCACGTGTCCCAATATCGGAGACGCGATGTCCAGAGGGCGAGACACCATTGACCCGCCCCCGGCCATCTGGCTAGGTTTCGCCGCATGTTGCGTTCAGCCATGCTCACCACGCGCGGTCACATCGACCTGCTGCGGGTGGCCTCCGCCGCGTGTCGCCGCGGCTGCTGACGCCCTCATTCCCTGACGTGTCACGAGCGCTCCGCGCTCGGCTTCCGCGCGCCCCGGGCTCCCCGGCCCGGTGATCCGGCCCGGTGATCCGGCCCGGTGATCCGGCCCGGCGCCCCCTGTGGACCCGCCCCCGTTCCGCCGCACCGGTACGGGGCCGGCCCGGCGCGCGTTCCCCGCCTCCCCGCCTCACCCTTCCGTGGAGCCGCCATGAGCATCGACCTCGACCACGCGCCGCCCGACATATCCGCTAAATCGATATCCGCTCCGTCTTCCTCCCCGGCCCTCGTGGCCGTCGTGCCGACATCGGCACGACGGCGCTCCGTCCCCCGCTGGATCCGCCGGACCGCCGGCCCGCTGCTGCTCCTCGGCCTGTGGCAGCTGACCAGCAGTCTGGGATGGCTGCCCGTCGACACGCTCGCGCCGCCGTCGACCATCGCGTCCGCCGCGGCGGACCTGATCGAGGACGGGACGCTGCCCGGGGCGATGGCCGTGTCCCTGCAGCGCGTCGCGATCGGCCTGGTGATCGGCGGGACGGCCGGCACCGCGCTCGCCCTGCTGTCCGGGCTGTCGCGGCTCGGGGAGGACCTGATCGACGCCAGCGTGCAGATGCTGCGCACGGTGCCGTGGGTCGGCCTCATCCCGCTGTTCATCATCTGGATGGGCATCGGCGAGGCACCGAAGGTCGCCCTCATCGCACTCGGCACCGCCTTCCACCTCTACCTGAACGTGTACGCCGGGATCCGCGGGGTGGACGAGCAACTGATCGAGGCGGGCGGGGCGTTGGGCCTCGGCCGATGGGGTCTGGTACGGCACGTGGTCCTGCCGGGCGCGCTGCCCGGCTTCATGACCGGCCTGCGGTATTCGCTCGCCACCGCCTGGCTGGCCCTGGTGTTCGGCGAGTCCATCAACGCCGACGCCGGCATCGGCTTCCTGATGAACCAGGCCCGGGAGTTCTTCCGCACCGACGTGATCGTCGTCTGCCTCGTCGTGTACGCCTTCCTCGGCCTGACCGCCGACCTCGTCGTCCGCACTCTCGAAAGGCTGCTGCTGCAATGGCGACCGACCTTCACGGGGCAGTAGCCGCCGCCACCGCCGTACGGGTGGCCGGGCTGACCCGGTCCTTCGGCGGCCGTGCCGTCATCGACTCCCTCGATCTGACCCTGCGGGCCGGGGAGTTCACCGTCCTGCTGGGCCGCAGCGGCTGCGGGAAGTCGACCCTGCTGCGCATCCTCGCCGGCCTGGACCGCGAGATCGAGGGCGAGGTCCTGGTGCCGGAGCGGCGCGCGGTGGCCTTCCAGGCGCCGCGGCTGATGCCGTGGAAGCGGGTGTGGCGCAACGTGCTCCTCGGACTCCCCGGCCGCCCCGACCGCGAGCGCGCCGAACAGGCCCTGGCCGAGGTCGGGCTGGAGCACCGTACGGACGCCTGGCCCAAGACCCTCTCCGGCGGCGAGGCCCAACGCGCCTCACTGGCCCGGGCACTGGTCCGCGAACCCGATCTGCTGCTCCTGGACGAGCCGTTCGGCGCCCTCGACGCACTGACCCGGATCAAGGCCCAGCAACTGGTGGCCCAGCTGTGGCAGCGACGCGGCTGCGCGGTGCTGCTGGTCACGCACGACGTCGACGAGGCCGTCCTGCTGGCCGACCGCGTCCTGGTCATGGACGAGGGCCGGATCTCCTACGACACCCAGGTCCCGCTGGACCGCCCGCGCGAGGTCGGCGACCCGGGGTTCGGCGCGCTGCGCACCCGGCTCCTCGCCGAGCTCGGCGTCGTCTGACCCACCCCGCCCGCTCCGCACGCCCCGCCCCCCCACCTTCACCGCCCGTTCCCACCCTCCCCCGCCCCGTACGAGAGATCGAAGAGAAGCGACATGAGACGCCACTCCCTTTCCCTGCCCCTGCTGGCCACCCTGATCCCGCTGTCCCTGGCCCTGACGGCCTGCGGCGGCGACAGCGCCGCGGACACCGGCTCGGCGCCCGCCGCGGACGGCGGCAAGGGCGGCGCCAAGGTCACCCTCACCATCGGTGACCAGAAGGGCGGCAACGAGTCGCTCCTGCGCGCCGCCGGCGAGCTGGAGGGTCTCGACTACTCCGTCAAGTGGTCCACCTTCACCTCCGGCCCGCCGCTGCTGGAGGCCGTCAACGCCAAGGCCGTCGACATCGGCGGCGTGGGCAACACCCCGCCCGTGTTCGCCGCCGGCGCCAAGTCGAAGATCACCGTGGTGGCCGCCACGCACGGTTCCTCGGCCGGCGAGGCCATCCTCGTGCCGAAGGGCTCCGCGCTCCAGTCCCCCGCGGAGCTGCGCGGCAAGAAGATCGCGGTGGCGCAGGGCAGTTCGGCCCACTTCCAGCTGATCGCCTCCCTGGAGCAGGCGGGCCTGAAGCTCTCCGACGTGACCGTCAACTTCCTCCAGCCGGCCGACGCCCTGGCCGCCTTCAACAGCGGCTCGGTCGACGCCTGGGCGGTCTGGGACCCGTACACCTCCCAGGTGCTGCGCACCGGCGCCCGCATCCTCACCTCCGGCGAGGGGGTCGTCAACGGCCTCGGATTCCAGGTCGCATCGCCCTCCGCCCTGGAGGACGCGGGCAAGAGCAAGGCCATCGGCGACTACCTGACGCGGCTCCAGCGCGCCCAGGACTGGGTGTTCAAACACCCGGAGGAGTGGGCGAAGGTCTGGGCGAAGGAGACCGGGCTGCCGTACGAGGTCGCCTTCGACGCGGTCAAGCGCAGCAACGGCACCCGGGTGCCGGTCGCCGTGGACGACGCGGCTGTCGCCTCCGAGCAGAAGATCGCCGACACCTTCACCGAGCTGAAGCTGATCCCCGGCAAGGTCGTCTTCAAGGACTTCGTCGACCCCCGCTTCAACGGCACCCTGCCGCCGTCCACGACCACCCCCCGCACGTACGGGAAGGACTCCTGATGACCGTCCGCCTGCACTGGTTCCTGCCCACGGGCGGCGACGGCCGCACCCTCGTCGACCGGCACGCCTACGCCCACAACACGGCCGCGCCGGGAGTGCGCGAACCGGACATCGAGTACCTCGCGCAGATCGCGAAGGCCGCCGAACGCCTCGGCTTCGAGGCGGTGCTGACCCCCACCGGGACGTGGTGCGAGGACGCCTGGCTGACCACGCTCGCCCTCTCCCAGCACACCGAACGGCTGAAGTTCCTGGTGGCGTTCCGGCCCGGGGTGATCTCGCCGACGCTCGCGGCCCAGATGGCCGCCACCTACCAGCGCATCACCCGCGGGCGCCTGCTGCTGAACGTGGTGACGGGCGGCGACTCGGCGGAGCAGCGGCGCTTCGGGGACCACCTGGACCACGACCGGCGCTACGAGCGGACCGCGGAGTTCCTGTCGGTCGTACGGGGCGTCTGGCGCGGGGAGCCGTACGACTTCCACGGGGAGCACTACCGGATCGACGGCGGGCTGACCGCGCTGCCGCCGGACCCGCTGCCGGAGATCTTCTTCGGCGGGTCCTCGGCGGCCGCGGGGCCGGTCGCGGCCGAGCACGCGGACGTCTACCTGACCTGGGGCGAGCCGCCGCAGCAGGTGAAGGAGAAGATCGACTGGATCCGCTCGCTGGCCGAGGAGCGCGGGCGGACGGTTCGGTTCGGGATCCGGCTGCACACCATCTCGCGCGGCTCGGCGAAGGAGGCCTGGGGCGCGGCGGACCGGCTGCTGGCCGACCTGGACGACGCGGACATCACGCGGGCGCAGACCCTGCTGGGGGCGAGCGAGTCGGTGGGCCAGCAGCGGATGCTCGCCCTGCACGGCGGTTCGCGGGACAAGCTGGAGATCGCGCCGAACCTGTGGGCGGGCGTGGGCCTGGTCCGCGGCGGCGCCGGCACGGCGCTGGTGGGCAGCCACGGCGACGTGGCGGACCGGATCGAGGAGTACCACGCGCTCGGGGTCGAGAACTTCGTCCTGTCGGGCTACCCGCACCTGGAGGAGGCGTACTGGTTCGGCGAGGGGGTGACCCCGGAGCTGGCCTCCCGCGGGCTGCTCGCCCCGTAGCCGGGAAGATCCCCGCACCCCCGCGGGTTGGTAGAACCGTGAACGATCTGATGCGGGGCGCGGGTGCGGGCGTGAATCCGGCCCCGGACACGGAGGTCGACGTGGTGGTGGTCGGCGCGGGGCAGGCGGGCCTGTCCAGCGCCTACCACCTCGCCCGGGCGGGGCTGGACCACGTGGTCCTGGACCACGCGCCCCGCCCGGGCGGGGCCTGGCAGTACCGCTGGCCCTCGCTCACCTACGGCAGGGTCCACGGGATGCACTCGCTGCCCGGCATGGAGCTGACCGGGGCCGACCCGCTGCGGCCCTCGTCGGAGGTGATCGGGGAGTACTTCGCCGCGTACGAGGACCGCTTCGGGCTGCGCGTACGGCGTCCCGTGGACGTCTCGGCGGTCCGCGGCGCGGCCGACGGACGGCTGCGGGTGGAAACCTCCGCGGGCACCTGGTCGGCGCGGGCCCTGATCAACGCCACGGGCACCTGGGACCGCCCGTTCTGGCCCCGGTACGCGGGCCAGGAGACCTTCGGCGGCCGCCAGCTGCACACCGCGGACTACCCGGGGCCGCGGGAGTTCGCGGGGGCCCGCGTCATCGTGGTGGGCGGCGGCACCTCCGCGGTGCAGCACCTGCTGGAGATATCCGAGGTGGCGGCGGAGACCGTCTGGGTGACGCGCCGGCCGCCGGTGTTCCGCGACGGGGACTTCGGCGAGGCCGAGGGCAGGGCCGCGGTGGCCCTGGTCGACGAGCGGGTGCGGCGGGGGCTGCCGCCGCAGAGCGTGGTCAGCGTGACCGGGCTCCCGCTGAACGAGGCGGTGCGGGCCGGCCTGGCCTCGGGGGTCCTCGACCGCAGGCCCGTGTTCGACCGGATCACCCCCACGGGGGCGCTCTGGGCGGACGGCGGCAGCGTGGAGGCCGACGTGATCCTGTGGGCCACCGGCTTCCGCGCGGCGGTCGACCACCTGGCCCCGCTGCACCTGCGGGAGCCGGGCGGCGGCATCCGCGTCGAGGGCACCCGGGCCGTCCGGGACGAGCGGATCCACCTGGTGGGCTACGGGCCGTCGGCGTCCACGATCGGCGCGAACCGCGCGGGTGGCGCCGCCGCCCGCGCGATCCGCCGCCTCCTGGGCGGCGCGCGGGCCACGGCCCCGGCGGAGGCGGGGCCGCGCGCGGCGCAGGGAGGGGCGGCGCTGGGAGCTGCGGCGGGAGCGGCGGCGGCGCTCCCGGTGGCCGAAACACCGGCGGGCTGATCCGCGCGGAGGCTCCCGGGGGCGGCGGCTCTCGTCGCGCGGCGCCGCTCCCCGCCCCCCGCCGCCCGGCCACGTCAGGTGGCGGGAGGTCCGGCGCTGGCGCGGGCGCCCGCGGTGGCCCGCAGGCGGTTGAACTCCGCCACGTGCTTCTTGTGCTCCTCGTACGTCGCCGAGAAGCGGGTGTCCCCCGGCTTGACCGTCACGAAGAACAGCCAGTCACCGGGCGTCGGGGCGACGGCGGCCGCCATGGCCTCCAGCCCCGGACTGTCGATCGGCGTGGGCGGCAGTCCCTGGCGTTCGTAGGAGTTGAAGGGGCTGTCGATGCGCGTCTCGCTCAGCGTGGTGTCGAGGGTGCTGCGGTTCAGCGCGTAGTTGATCGTGGAGTCCATCTGGAGCGGCATCGACTTCGCCAGCCGGTTGTGCACCACCCGGGCGACCTTGCCCATGTCGGCGCGGCTGCCGGCCTCCGCCTGGAGGACGCTGGCCAGGGTGGCCGTCTGGTACGGGGTCATCCCGTGTGTCCTGCCGCCGTTCGCGACGGCCGGGGTGGCGAGTGTCCGGTTCGCCGTCCGCACCATGGAGGCGAGGAGGACGGCCGGCGTGGACTTCGAGGTCACCGGGTACGTCGCCGGGAAGAGGTAGCCCTCCGGGTTGCCCTTCGCCTCCGCGGGCAGTGCCAGTGCGGCGGTCGCCGCCGCGGCCTTGGCGGAGCCGGCGGGGAGTTTCAGCTCGCGGTCGACCGCGGCGTACACCTGCGAGGCCCGCCAGCCCTCGGGAATCACCAGCGTGCGGGGCTTTTCGGGGGCGCCCGCACCGCGCAGCAGCGGTATCAGGGCCGCCACCCCGATCGCGAGGAGCGTACCGAGGAAGAGCGCCAACCGGCCCCGGCGGGTGAGCCGGGAGCGGCGCTGTGGTGGCGGCAGGTACTCATGACGCATACGGGAACGCTAACCCGCGAAGCGGCGCATTCCCGGCATCCCACCCGTGCGCCGGTCATACGATCACACGTTTACGGGGGCCAGCTCGGCTCCCTGCGCCGTCTGTGCCTTCCGGGCGCCGTCCGGTCCGGTCACGGGTGCCAGCGCGGCGTCCCGGTCCCGGCGGACCAGGGCCGCGTACCGGCCTTCTGCCCGCAGCAGCTCCTCGTGCGTACCGCGCTCGGCTATACGGCCCGCGTCGAGGACCACGATCTGGTCGGCGTCGCGGACGGTGGACAGCCGGTGGGCGATGGTGATGGTGGTACGGCCCGCGGAGAGGTTGTCGATGGCCTGCTGGACGGCGTGTTCGGTGCGGGTGTCCAGGGCGCTGGTGGCCTCGTCGAGAATGAGCACCGGCGGGTCTCGCAGGATGGTGCGGGCGATGGCGAGCCGCTGCTTCTCACCGCCGGAGAACCGGTAGCCGCGCTCGCCGACGAGGGTGTCGTACCCGTCGGGCAGGGACGCGATGTGGTCGTGGATCTGGGCCGCCCGGGCCGCGTCGGCGATCTCCTCGTCGGTCGCGTCCGGCTTGGCGAAGCGCAGGTTGTCGGCCACCGAGGCGTGGAAGAGGTAGGTCTCCTGGGAGACCACGCCTATGGAACGGGCCAGCGAGTCGAAGTCCAGGTCGCGGACGTCGACTCCGTCCAGGGCCACCCGTCCTGCGGTGACGTCGTAGAGCCGGGGCACGAGGTAGCTCAGCGTGCTCTTCCCGGACCCCGTCGCGCCGACCACCGCGAGGGAGCCGCCGGCCGGGACGGTGATGTCGATCCCCTTCAGGGCGGGCCCGTTCTCCGCGTCGTACGCGAAGTCCACTCCTTCCAGGCGGACCTCGCCCGCGGCCCGGTCCAGGCGCACCGCGTCCTCCCGCTCGGTGATGTCCACCGGCAGGTCGAGGTACTCGAAGATGCGGGCGAACAGGGCCAGCGAGGTCTGGATCTGCACGCCGGTCGACAGCAGGCTCACGGCGGGCCGGAAGAGGCCCTGCTGGAGGGTGACGAAGGCGACGAGGGTGCCGACGGAAAGCGAGGGGGATCCCGTCTGGAGCGCCAGGCCGGCCGCCCAGTAGATGAGGGCCGGCATGGCGGCCATGACGATGCCGATGGTCGACATCCGCCAGCGCCCGGCCATGCTGGAGCGCACCTCCAGGCTGACGAGCTTCTCGGATTCGTCGGAGAAGGACGAGGTCAGCGAGTCGGAGCGGCCCATGGTGCGGCCGAGCAGGATGCCGCTGACCGACAGCGACTCGGTGACGGTCGCGGCCATCGCGGCCATCTGCTTCTGACGCTGTGTGGTGATCTTCTTGCGCTCGCGGCCGACCCGACGGCTGATCCAGACGAACACGGGGAGCAGCAGCAGCGAGACGAGGGTGAGCCGCCAGTCGAGCGCGAGCATGGCGACGACCGAGGCGATGACGGCCGTCAGGTTGGAGACGAGCGAGGTCGCGGTCGAGGTGACGGTGGCCTGCATGCCGCCGATGTCGTTGGCGATGCGGGACTGCACCTCACCGGTGCGGGTACGGGTGAAGAAGGCCAGCGGCATCCGCTGGAGCTGGGCGTAGACGGCGGTGCGCAGGTCGTGCATGACGCGCTGGCCGACCGTGGTCGATATGTAGGTCTGGAGCACGCCGAAGACGCTCGTGACCACGGCGGTGAGGATCATGCCGAGCGCGAGGAGGCTGAGGAGACCGGTGCGGCCCTGCGGGATCGCGACGTCGAGGATCTCCCTCAGCAGGAACGGCGAGGCGACCCCGACCAGCGAGGAGGCGCCGACCAGGAGACCGACGACGGCGAGCCTGCCCCGGTAGGGCCGGAAGAGGGACACGATGCGGCGCAGCTCGCGGGGCCGCTCCGCCGGGGCGGGGCGGCTGGGGTCGAGGGATTCGTTCGATGGGGTCCACTTCGGTTCTTCGGGGCGCATGGGCCTCCTTCTGACGAGACTCGAATGAGCATAGCTCATTGTTACCTATACTCACAATGAATCCGGTCCTGATACTGTTTCCCAGTATGAGGACACCTTCCGAGACCGACACCACAGACGGCGTTCTCGCCGAGCAGCTGCTGCGCCTGACCCGTCGGCTCCACCGCATCCAGAAGCGCCACATGGAGCCGCTCGGCATCACGCCCGCCCAGGGCCGCCTGCTGCGCCTGGTCTCGCACTACGAAGGCGCCCAGCCGCCCCGGATGGCGGACCTCGCCGCCCGTCTGGAGGTCGTCCCCCGCGCCGTCACCACGCTCGTGGACGGTCTGGAGGCCGCGGACTGCGTGCGCCGCGCGCCGGACCCCGCGAACCGGCGGGTCATAAGGATCGAGCTGACCGACACCGGCCGCGCCACGCTGCGCCGCCTGCGCAACGCGCGAACCGACGCCGCGGAGGAGATCCTGGCTCCATTGACCGCCGATCAGCGCGAGATGCTCGGCGGCCTGCTGAACGCCCTGGCGGACGTGCCGCCGGAGGGCGCCTGCCCATAAAGGCCACGCGCGGGCCGTGACGAGGCGAGGGGTCGGACCATGCCGATGCTGGAACCGAAGCCGGGAACGCTGCGCCCCCGCGGCATCGGCGGCCCCGCCCCCGACCGGCTGCCCGAGCACCGGGCCGGCGGCACCCCGGAGCCGCTGCGCACCGAGCTGACCGGACTGCTCGGCCCCGAGAAGGTCCTGTGGAAGGTGTCCGACCTGGTCCGCTACGCCTCGGACGCCTCCCCCTACCGGTTCGTGCCCCAGGTCGTGGTGGTCGCCGAGGACATCGACGACGTCTCGGCGGTGCTCTCCTACGCGCACGGCAGGCAGCGCGAGGTGGTCTTCCGCGCGGCCGGGACCTCGCTCAACGGCCAGGCGCAGGGCGAGGACATCCTCGTGGACGTACGCCGCCACTGGGCCGGCGTCGAGGTGCTGGACGAGGGCCGGCGCGCCCGCATCCGCCCCGGGACCACCGTCCTGCGGGCCAACGCCGCGCTGGCCCGGCACGGGCGGATCCTCGGCCCCGACCCGGCCAGCGCCATCGCCTGCACCCTCGGCGGGGTCGTCGCCAACAACGCCTCCGGCATGACGGCGGGGACCACGCGGAACTCCTACCGCACCCTCTCCTCCCTCACCCTCGTCCTGCCGACCGGGACGGTGGTGGACACGGCCGGCCCGCTGGCCGACGAGGAGCTGGCGCGCGCGGAACCGGCCCTGTGCCGCGGGCTGATGGAGATCAAGCGGGAGATCGAGGCAGACCCGGAGCTGACGGCCCGCATCCGCGCCAAGTACGAGATCAAGAACACCACCGGCTACCGCCTGGACGCCTATCTCGACGGCGCCACCCCCGTCGAGATCCTGCGCGGGCTCGCGGTCGGGTCGGAGGGAACCCTCGGCTTCATCTCCGAGGTCGTGTTCGACACGCTCCCGCTGGACCGCGAGCTCTGCACCGGCCTGCTGTTCTTCCCCTCCCTGCCGGCCGCGGCCGCCGCCGTCCCGCTCTTCAACGAGGCGGGCGCCCTCGCCGTCGAGCTGATGGACGGCAACACCCTGCGCGCCTCGGTCAGCGTCGCCGGCGTCCCCGCCGACTGGGCGGACCTGCCGCGGGAGACGGCGGCGCTGCTGGTGGAGTTCCGGGCGCCGGACGAGGCGGGCCGCGCCGCCTGCGAACGCCGTGCGGCCGAGGTCCTCGCCCGGCTGGACCTGGTCGCACCGGCGGCCTCCGTGACCAACGCCTTCACCCGGGACGCGAAGACCATCAGCGGCTACTGGACGGCCCGCAAAGCCTTCGTCACGGCCGTCGGCGGAGCCCGCGCCCCGGGCACCACCCTGATCACCGAGGACTTCGCCGTACCGCCCTCCCGGCTGGCGGAAGCCTGCGAGGCCCTCCTCGAACTCCAGGCGCGGCACGGCTTCGACGCCGCCGTCGCCGGCCACGCGGCCCACGGCAACCTGCACTTCCTGCTCGCCTTCGACGCCGCCGACCCCGCCGACGTCGAGCGGTACGCCGCGTTCATGGACGCCTTCTGCCGGCTCACCGTGGAACGCTTCGACGGCTCCCTGAAGGCCGAGCACTCCACCGGACGCAACATGGCCCCCTTCCTGGAACTGGAATGGGGTCCCAAGGCCACCGGGCTGATGTGGCGCACCAAGCGGATCGTGGACCCCGACGGGGTGCTCGCCCCGCGCATCCTCCTCGACCGCGATCCGCGGGCCCACCTGCGCGGGCTGAAGACGATCCCGCGGGTGGAGGCGGTGGCCGACCCGTGCATCGAGTGCGGTTTCTGCGAACCGACCTGTCCCAGCGGGGACCTGACGACCACACCGCGCCAGCGGATCGTGCTGCGCCGCGAGATGAACCGCCAGCAGCCGGGCTCCCCCGTCCTGGACGGCCTGCTCGACGCCTACGGCTACGACGCGGTCGACACCTGCGCCGGCGACTCCACCTGCAAGCTCGCCTGCCCGGTCGGCATCGACACGGGCGCGCTGATGAAGGACTTCCGCCACCGCCGGCACAGTGCCCGCGAGGAGCGGGCCGCCGCGCTCGCCGCGCGGCGGTTCGCGGCCGTGGAATCGGCCGCCCGGCTGGCCGTGGCCGCCGCCGGGAAGATCACCGACCGGGTCGGGGACGGGCTGCTCGAAGCCGTCACTGGAGCCGCGCGCAGGGCCGTACGCCCCGACCTCGTACCGCGGTGGCTGCCGCGGACGCCCGGCGCCGCCGCGCGGCGGCTGCCCGTCACCCGGCGGGCGGGCGCCGCGGCCGTCTACTACCCGGCCTGCGTCAACCGGATCTTCGGCGGCCCGGACGGCCACCCCGGCCCCTCGCTGCCGGAGGCCGTGGTGGTCGTGTCGGAGCGGGCCGGGAAGCCGGTGTGGATCCCCCGCGACGTCCGCGGCACCTGCTGCGCGACGATCTGGCACTCCAAGGGGTACGACGCCGGGAACCGGGTGATGGCCAACCGGATCGTCGAGGCGGCCTGGGGCTGGACGGCCGGCGGGCGGCTCCCGCTGGTGGTCGACGCCTCCTCCTGCACGCTGGGCATCGCGCACGAGGTGGTCCCGTACCTGACCGACGACAACCGGGCGCTGCACGCGGAGCTCACCGTCGTGGACTCGGTGGTCTGGGCGGCGGACGAGCTGCTGCCGCATCTGGAGATCCGGCGCACCGCCGGGTCCGCCGTGCTCCATCCCACCTGCTCGATGCGGCACTTGGGCGACGAGGCGCAGCTGCTCGCGGTGGCCGCGGCGTGCGCCGACGAGGTCGTCGTGCCGGACGACGCCGGCTGCTGCGCCTTCGCGGGCGACCGGGGCATGCTGCACCCGGAGCTGGCGGCCTCGGCGACGGCCCGCGAGGCCGCCGAGGTGACCGCGCGGTCCTTCGACGCGCACCTGTCGGCGAACCGGATGTGCGAGGTGGGCATGGACCGGGCGACCGGGCGGAGCTACCGCTCGGCCCTGCTCGAACTGGAGCACGCCACGCGTCCCTGAACGGGACGGATGCGTCGCCCAGGCCGTCCGCGGGTGGAAAACCCATTGCCCGGAGCGGGTCCGGAAGGCGAACCTTGCACGGTTTGGACCACTCGACCGTCATGGGGCGTCATGCAGATCAGCGATCTTCCGTATCCGGACCCCGGGGTACCCGACGCTCGCTCCGGCCCCCGTTTCCTCGTGTGGCTGGGACGCGGCCAACTCGGCGGACAGGCCAAGAGCCTGTGCTGGGGTCTGGTGCACTTCTCCGGCATCGCCGGACTGCCGTACGCGGTGGGGCTGGGAGTCGACGCCGTCGTCGACCGCGACGCGCACCGGCTGCTGCTCGTCGGCGGCCTGCTCGTCCTGCTCGGCGCGGCCGTCACCGTCGGCGACGCCATGCTCCACCGGACCGCCGTCACCAACTGGATCACCGCCGCCGCCCGCGTGCAGCAGCTCCTCGCCCGCAAGACGGCCGAGCTGGGCTCCGCGCTGAGCCGGCGGGTCGCCGCCGGTGAGGTGATCGCGGTGTCCACCGGCGACGTGGAGAAGATCGGCTGGTTCGTCGAGGCCGTCTCCCGGTTCCTCGCCGCCGCCTTCGCCGTCGTCCTCGTCTGCGTCGGCCTGCTCTTCTACGCCCCCGCCCTCGGCGTGGTCGTGGCGATCGGCGTCCCCGTGGTCGCCCTGGCGGCGCTGCCGCTGCTGCCGCGCGCCACCCGGCGCGCCGACTTCCAGCGGGAGAAGGCGGGCCGGGCGACCGAGCTGGCCTCGGACACGGTCGCGGGCCTGCGGGTGCTGCGGGGGATCGGCGGCGAGGAGCTGTTCCTCGGCCGCTACCGGGAGGCGTCGCAGGAGGTCCGCAAGGCCGCGGTGCGCAGTGCCCGGATGTGGGCGCTGATCTCCGCGATCCAGGTGCTCCTGCCGGGCGCGCTGCTGATCACGGTCGTCTGGTACGGCGCCACACTGGTCGTGGACGGGCGCATCGCGGTGGGTGAACTCGTCGCGGCGTTCAGCGCGGTGGCCACGCTGCTGTACCCGTTGCGGCACTTCGAGGAGATCGCCATGGCGTACTCCTTCTCCCGTCCGTCCGCGGAACGGGCGGCCCGGGTGCTGTCGCTGACGCGCGCGGACGCCGGGGAGCCGGGGGCCGCCGAGCAGGAGGCGCGCCCGGTTCCGGACGCGCCCGCGCCCGGCGCCGACCTGTACGACCCGCAGACCGGGCTGCTGGCGCCGACGGGCCGGTTCACCGCCGTGGTGTGCGGGGACCCGGATCTGGCGGGGCGGCTCGCCGAGCGGCTGGGCGGCCATCCGATGGAGGGCGCCGGCGGCGCCTCGGTCCTGCTGGGCGGGGTCGCGCTGGACGAACTCGCGCTGGACACCGCGCGCACGCTGGTCCTCGTACAGGACAAGGACCCGGTGCTGCTGTCGGGCACCCTGCGGGAGCTGTTCGACGTACCGGCCTCCGGGGCGGTCGGACCGACGGCGGCGCTGGAGGCGGCCCGGTGCGCGGACGTGCTGGAGGCGCTGGCGCAGTCGGCCCCGGACGGGGTCGACGACCCGATGGACGCACGGATCACCGAGCGCGGCCGCTCGCTGTCCGGCGGGCAGCGCCAGCGGCTCGCGCTGGCCCGGTCGCTGGTGACCGACCCGGAGGTGCTGGTGCTGGACGAGCCGACCTCGGCGGTGGACTCGCACACGGAGGCGCGGATCGCGGACGGCATCGCGGCCCTGCGCGCCGGGCGCACCACGGTGGTACTGGCGTCCTCGCCGCTGCTGCTGGACCGTGCCGACCGGGTCGTCCTGATCCACGGGGGCGTGGTGGCGGCGACCGGTACGCACCGCGAGCTGCTGCACGGCGAACCGCTGTACCGGGCGGTCGTCACCCGTGAGACGGAGGAGGAGCAGCGGCTCGCGCGGCTTGAACTGACAGGGCTGAAAGAAGCACTCACCGAGATCGAGGAGACCGCATGATCGGCGTGGCGCCGCCGGATTACGATCCGGCGGCCCCCGAATCGGCCGCGACCCTGCCCGTGGGCACGTCGGCGACCGTACGGGGCTATGTGCGCGGGCTGTTCCGGCGGCACCGGGGTGCCTTCGTGCTGCTGGTGGCGGTCAACGCGGTCGCGGTGATCGCCTCCATGGTCGGCCCGTACCTGCTGGGCCGGGTCGTGGACGACCTGACGGCGGGGGTGCGCGAACTGCACCTGGGACAGGTGGCGCTGCTGTTCGCGGTGGCGGTCGGCGTGCAGACCTTCTTCGTCCGGCTGGTCCGGCTGCGCGGGGCGGTGCTCGGCGAGGAGATGCTCGCCGATCTGCGCGAGGACTTCCTGGTGCGGTCGGTGGGGCTGCCTCCGGGCGTCCTGGAGCGGGCCGGTACCGGTGACCTGCTGTCGCGGATCACCACCGACATCGACCGGCTGGCCAACGCGATGCGCGAGGCGGTCCCGCAGCTGGCCATCGGCGTGGTGTGGGCGGGGCTCCTCTTCGGGGCGCTGGCGGTGACGGCGCCGCCGCTGGCGCTGGCCGCGCTGGTGGCGCTGCCGGTCCTGGTGATCGGCTGCCGCTGGTACTTCCGGCGGGCGCCCTCGGCGTACCGGTCGGAGTCTGCCGGTTACGCGGCGGTCGCGGCCGTGCTCTCCGAGACGGTGGACGCGGGCCGGACGGTCGAGGCGCACCGCCTGGGACAGGGCCGGATCTCGCTGTCCGAGCGGCGGATCAAGGAGTGGACGGCCTGGGAGCGGTACACGCTGTTCCTGCGGACGGTCCTCTTCCCCGTCGTCAACGTCACCTATATGACGATCCTCGGCGCGGTGCTGCTGGTCGGCGGCTACTGCGTGCTGCGGGGCTGGATCTCGGTGGGGCAGATGACCACGGGGGCGCTGCTGGCGCAGATGATGGTCGACCCGATCGGGCTGATCCTGCGCTGGTACGACGAACTGCAGATCGCGCAGGTGTCCCTGGCCCGGCTGGTGGGCGTACGGGAGATCGAGCCGGACGCGGGTGACGCGGCCGTCGCTCCGGAGGGCCGCACCGTCCGCGCCGACGAGGTGCACTTCGGCTACCGGGAGGGCGTGGACGTGCTGCACCGCGTCTCGATGGCGGTGCCGCCGGGAACCAGGATGGCGCTGGTCGGCCCCTCGGGCGCGGGCAAGTCCACGCTGGGGCGCCTGCTGGCGGGGATCTACGCGCCCCGGACCGGCGAGGTCACCCTCGGAGGGGCCCGGTTGTCGCGGATGCCGGCGGAGCGGGTGCGCGAGCACGTGGCACTGGTCAACCAGGAGCACCACGTGTTCGTGGGCTCGCTGCGGGACAACCTGCGCCTCGCGCGTACGGGCGCCGGTGACGCGGAGCTCTGGTCGGCGCTGGAGGCGGTGGACGCGGAGGGCTGGGCGCGGGCCCTGACGGCCGGTCTGGACACCGAGGTCGGGTCCGGCGGCAGCGCGCTGACTCCGGCGCAGGCGCAGCAGGTCGCGCTGGCCCGGCTGGTGCTGGCCGATCCGCACACGCTGGTCCTGGACGAGGCCACCTCACTGCTGGACCCGCGCGCGGCCCGGCACCTGGAGCGCTCGCTGGCCCGGGTGCTGGAGGGCCGAACGGTCATCGCGATCGCCCACCGGCTGCACACCGCGCACGACGCCGACGTGATCGCGGTGGTCGAGGAGGGCCGGATCAGCGAACTCGGTTCGCACGACGAGCTGGTGGCGGCCGACGGCGCGTACGCGTCGCTGTGGCGCTCCTGGCACGGCTGACCGGACCGGAGTCCGGCCACGGCCGTGCGCGAGGCCCCCGTCACCCGCGTCAGCGGGGGCCGGGGGCCTCGCCCGTGCCGCGGGGGAAACCGCGGGGGGGGAATCAGGGGACCCCCACGGGAGGATCAGATGAAACCGAGGGCCGAGGCGCCGCCGAAGCCGCCGAGCAGCAGGAACACCGGCATCAGGACCTTGAGCTCCACCCAGCTGCCCGCGCGGAAGCGCATCATCTTCGGCGGGCCGATCGGGTACCAGCGCTTGCCGGCGATCGGGAGCGGCCACAGGACGGGGCAGCCGGACACGGTCAGGGCGTCGCCGATGTCGTGGACCAGCGCCCCGAGCATGATCGGCAGGCCGAGCCAGAGGTACTCCTGGCCCGGGGCTTCGAACAACCAGCCCGCGCCGTTGCCGGGCTGGTCGAGCACGCCGGCCAGGATCCACGCGCTGGTGGCGCCGAGCAGCCAGACGAGGATGTCGCTGGACATCCGCGCGGCCCGCCAGAGCAGGCCCTCGACGGCCAGCACCAGGTGGACGAAGAGGAGCGCGAGCACCCCCCACCGGTCGGTGGTGACGGCCAGCGTGGAGGCGCCGGCGCCGATCAGGACCGCCCAGAGCCAGGTGTGCGTCAGGGTGCGGTGGCCCCCGGTGCGGCGGGCGTCCCTCGGGGAGCGGGTGGCCTTGTAGACGCCGTAGGAGATCTTGTCGACCACCTCGCACATCCCCCGGGAGAGCGGGCCGAAGGCACGCGAGATCGTCGCGGACTTGTGGTCGAGGTCGGGGGCCAGCGCCGCTCCGGCGCAGATCAGCGCGCCGACGACGAGGACCGGCCACGGCATCGGATACCCGGCGGACGCTGTCGCCGCTCCCACCCCCAGCCAGGCGGCCGCGCCGGACAGTGAGTGCGCCGGACCCATCATGGTCGTTCCCCGCCCCGGTGGTGTGGTGGCCGGGCCCGGTCGACGGTGTCGATCGGCCCGCATCGACGGCACAGCGTACCGTTGACGATCTTCCTTCCGTCCGCCGGTTCCCGCATCCGGGGTGAAGCCAGGCAAGATGGGGGGTGTGACCCTCATTGATCAGCTCCCGCCGAACGCCGACCCCGACGCCCTCTTCGAGGCTTTCTCCTCGTGGGCGGAGGGCCAGGGCATCACCCTGTACCCGGCACAGGAGGAGGCGCTGATCGAGGTCGTATCCGGCGCGAACGTGATCCTCTCCACCCCGACCGGCTCCGGCAAGAGCCTGGTGGCGGCGGGCGCGCACTTCACGGCGCTGGCCCAGGACAAGGTGACCTTCTACACGGCCCCCATCAAGGCGCTCGTGTCGGAGAAGTTCTTCGACCTGTGCAAGCTCTTCGGCACCGAGAACGTCGGCATGCTGACCGGCGACGCCTCCGTGAACGCGGACGCCCCGGTGATCTGCTGTACCGCCGAGGTCCTCGCCTCGATCGCCCTGCGCGACGGCAAGCACGCCGACATCGGCCAGGTCGTCATGGACGAGTTCCACTTCTATGCCGAGCCGGACCGCGGCTGGGCATGGCAGATCCCGCTGCTGGAGCTGCCGCAGGCGCAGTTCATCCTGATGTCGGCGACCCTCGGCGACATGAAGCGGTTCGAGGAGGACCTGACCCGGCGTACCGGGCGGCCGACCTCGATGGTCCGCTCCGCGACCCGGCCGGTCCCCCTGTCGTACGAGTACGTCACCACGCCGATCACCGACACGATCACCGAGCTGCTGGAGACCCGGCAGGCGCCGGTCTACATCGTGCACTTCACCCAGGCCCAGGCGGTCGAGCGCGCGCAGTCGCTCATGAGCATCAACATGTGCACCCGCGAGGAGAAGGACAAGATCGCCGAGCTGATCGGCAACTTCCGCTTCACGACCAAGTTCGGCCAGAACCTCTCCCGCTACGTCCGGCACGGCATCGGCGTGCACCACGCCGGCATGCTGCCCAAGTACCGGCGCCTGGTGGAGAAGCTCGCCCAGGCCGGTCTGCTGAAGGTCATCTGCGGTACCGACACCCTCGGCGTCGGCGTCAACGTGCCCATCCGCACCGTGCTGTTCACCGCCCTCACCAAGTACGACGGCAACCGGGTCCGGACGCTGCGCGCCCGCGAGTTCCACCAGATCGCCGGCCGCGCCGGCCGGGCCGGCTTCGACACGGCGGGCTACGTCGTCGCCCAGGCGCCCGAGCACGTCATCGAGAACGAGAAGGCCCTCGCGAAGGCGGGCGACGACCCGAAGAAGCGCCGCAAGGTGGTGCGCAAGAAGGCTCCCGAGGGCTTCGTCGCCTGGTCGGACACCACCTTCGAAAAGCTCATCGGCGCCGACCCGGAGGCGCTTACCTCGCGCTTCAAGGTCACCAACATCATGCTGCTGTCGGTCATCGCCCGGCCCGGCGACGCCTTCAAGGCGATGCGCCACCTTCTCGAGGACAACCACGAACCGCGCAAGGCCCAGCTGCGGCACATCCGCAGGGCCATCGCGATCTACCGCTCGCTGCTGGACGGCGGGGTCGTCGAGAAGCTGGACACCCCCGACGCGGAGGGCCGCACCATCCGGCTCACCGTCGACCTCCAGCAGGACTTCGCTCTCAACCAGCCGCTGTCCACCTTCGCGCTCGCCTCGTTCGACCTGCTGGACCCGGAGTCCCCCTCCTACGCGCTGGACATGGTGTCCGTCGTCGAGTCCACGCTCGACGACCCGCGCCAGATCCTCGCCGCGCAGCAGAACAAGGAGCGCGGCACGGCCATCGGCCAGATGAAGGCCGACGGGGTGGAATACGAGGAGCGGATGGAGCGGCTCCAGGACATCACCTATCCCAAGCCGCTCGAAGAGCTCCTCTTCCACGCCTACGACGTGTACGCCAAGAGCCACCCGTGGGTCCGCGACCACCCCGTCTCCCCGAAGTCGATCATCCGCGACATGTACGAGCGCGCGATGACCTTCACCGAGTTCACGTCCTACTACGAGCTGGCCCGCACCGAGGGCATCGTGCTGCGCTACCTGGCCGGCGCGTTCAAGGCGCTGGACCACACCATCCCCGACGACCTGAAGTCCGAGGACCTCCAGGACCTGATCGCCTGGCTCGGCGAGCTGGTCCGCCAGGTCGACTCCAGTCTGCTGGACGAGTGGGAGCAGCTGGCGAACCCGGAGGTGGAGACGGCGGAGCAGGCCCAGGAGAAGGCGGACCAGGTCAAGCCGGTCACCGCCAACGCGCGCGCCTTCCGCGTCCTGGTCCGCAACGCCATGTTCCGCCGCGTGGAGCTCGCCGCGCTGGACCACGTCAACGTGCTGGGCGAGCTGGACGCCGAGTCCGGCTGGGACGCCGACGCCTGGGGCGAGGCCATGGACGGGTACTGGGACGAGTACGACGACCTGGGCACCGGCCCGGACGCGCGCGGCCCCAAGCTCCTGCAGATCGAGGAGGACGCGGCGCACGGTCTGTGGCGCGTCCGCCAGACCTTCGCGGACCCCAACGGGGACCACGGCTGGGGCATCAGCGCCGAAGTAGACCTCGCCGCCTCCGACGAGGAGGGCCGTGCGGTCCTGCGCGTCACCTCGGTGGGCGAGCTCGGCCAGCTCTGACCGCACCCCGCCCCCAGCCAGCCCCCGCAGCCCCGCCGGACGTGCCGGACCCGCCGGACCAGACAGTGGAGATCCCCTGATGACGAACCCCGCCGAGAGACTCGTCGACCTGCTCGACCTGGAGCAGATCGAGGTCAACATCTTCCGCGGCGCCAGCCCGCAGGAGTCCCTCCAGCGGGTCTTCGGCGGCCAGGTCGCCGGCCAGGCGCTGGTCGCCGCGGGGCGCACCACCGAGGGCGACCGTCCGGTCCACTCGCTGCACGCGTACTTCCTGCGCCCCGGCATCCCCGGGGTGCCGATCGTGTACCAGGTGGAGCGGGTACGCGACGGGCGGTCCTTCACCACGCGCCGGGTCACCGCGGTCCAGCAGGGCAAGACGATCTTCAATCTCACCGCCTCCTTCCATCGTCCGGAGGAGGGCGGCATCGAGCACCAGCTGCCGCCCCGCCTCGACTTCCCCCATCCGGACACGCTCCCGAAGGTCGCGGACGAGATCCGCGAGCACCTGGGCGCCCTGCCCGAGGCGCTGGAGCGGATGGCCCGCCGCCAGCCCTTCGACATCCGGTACGTGGACCGGCTCCGCTGGACTCCGGAGGAGCTCAAGGACGCCGATCCGCGCAGCGCGGTGTGGATGCGCGCCGTCGGCCCGCTGGGCGACGACCCGCTGGTGCACACCTGCGCCCTCACCTACGCCAGTGACATGACCCTCCTCGACGCCGTGCGCATCCCGGTGGAGCCCCTGTGGGGGATGCGCGGTTTCGACATGGCGAGCCTCGACCACGCCATGTGGTTCCACCGGCCGTTCCGGGCGGACGAGTGGTTCCTGTACGACCAGGAGTCGCCCATCGCGCACGGCGGCCGGGGCCTGGCCCGCGGCCGCATCTACGACGTGGAGGGCAGGCTGCTGGTCTCCGTGGTCCAAGAGGGCCTCTTCCGCCCGTACTCCGCCGGGCCGCCCCGGCCGCCCCGGACCTCCCCCGCCTCCGAAGCCCCTCCCGAGAACTGAGCACGCCCATGCCCACCCCGGCCCTCCCCTGCCCCTGCGGGCTGCCCGCCGCCTACCCGGAGTGCTGCGGCCGCTTCCACTCCGGCGCCGGGCAGGCCCCCACCGCCGAACGGCTGATGCGCTCCCGGTTCAGCGCCTTCGCCGTCGGTGACACCGCCTACCTGCTGCGCTCCTGGCACTCCTCGACCCGGCCCGGCCGGCTCGGCCTGGACCCCGGACAGCGCTGGGACCGGCTGGAGATCCTGGCCACCGAGCGCGGCGGGATGTTCGAGACGGAGGGCTCGGTGGAGTTCCGGGCGCACTACCGCGAGGGCCGGCACGCCGGTTCCCTGCACGAGCACAGCGCCTTCGCACGGGAGGACGGGGCCTGGGTCTACGTAGGCCCCCTCTCCCCCGTCGACTTCGACTGACCGCGGGCCCCGGCCAGGGCCGAATCCAGGAGAGTGCGGTACCGGTGGACCTCCTCCGGCGCCTCGGCCCTCAGCAGCCGCTCCGCCACGGCCGCGGCCACGGGAGTCCGCGGGTGCCCGTACGGAGGGGGCGGGGCGAGGGCCGCGAGGACGACGCGCTCCGCCGGATCGGGAACGGCGTCGCGCACCACGTCCTGCGGCAGTACGGAGGCCGGCACCGCTGCCCGTTCCCACGGGTCCGCGGTACCTCTCAGCAGCAGCCCCACGTGCCGGCCGCGCCACTTCCGCGGCCGCAGGTCCCCCTTGGCCGCGATCAGTTCCCGGTCGGCCACCGACGCGGCCGTGCGCAGCGCACCCGGTTCCCGGGCGGCGAACTCCCTCAGTTCCCCGGCCAGGTAGAGCCAGACCACCGCCCGGTAGCGGTTGATCCGGTAGCCGACCGGGATGAGGTGCCCGCACCGGGCGAGCCGGGTGAACCGGCTCGGGCCGACTCCCAGCACCGCCGCCGCGGCCTCCGCCCCGGCCACGGCTTCGACCCGGCCGCGCAGTGCGGCCGGCGGCCCCTCGGCGGCCCGGACCCGGTCCAGTTCGGTCCGGGCGAAGCGCGCGGCGGCGCCCCCGGCGGCGGGGCTCGCCCGTACGATCCCCAACTGGACGGCCCGGGCGAACTCGCTCCGGCTCAGGCCCAGTTCCCCGGCGGCCTGCACCCCGCCCACCGAAGCCCCCGCGCGTCCGTCCACCGGCGGGGCCACGGCGACGGCAACGGCCACGGCTCCAGCCACGGTCCCGGCGGCGTCCGCGCCGGAACGCTCCGCCACATCGCCTCGAAGTACGGTCCCCATGCGCATCATCACGGTCCTCCCCCACGAGCATTGATTACTCTGTGTGAAGACCGTAACTCAGCGCAACGACACTCCGCGAGGCCTGTGGACAACTTCCGCACGCGACAGTCCCCCGGTTCCGGGGGGCGTCTCAGCCGCCGGTCAACCGCCGCTCCGTGACCCCCAGGTGCTCGCCCACCCGGTTGACCAGCAGAGTCATCTCGTAGGCGACCTGGCCGATGTCGGCCTCGGCGGCGCTCAGCACGCACAGGCAGCTGCCCGCGCCCGCCGCCATGACGAACAGGACGCCCTCGTCGTACTCCACCATCGTCTGGCGGACCTCCCCGGCCCGGAAGTGCCGCCCCGAGCCCTTGGCCAGGCTCTGCAGGCCGGCCGCCACGGCCGCCAGGTGCTCCGCGTCCTCTCGCGCCAGCCCCGCGCTCGCGCCCGTCACCAGGCCGTCGTTGGACAGCACCACCGCGTGCCGCACCTGCTGGACCCGGCGCGTCAGGTCGTCCAACAGCCAGTCGAGCTGCTTGTCCAGTGCCATTTCGAGCCCCTCCCGTGGGCGCCGCCGCCGTGGCCGCGCCCCACCCCCGCGTAGTCGTGCCGCAAGCCTTCCCCACCAGCGCCTTTCCGACAAGGAGGATGTCCCCATGGCGAAGAAGATGACGCAAGAGGAATGGCGGGCGTTCGCCTCTCATTCCACCCGTACCGGCAAACTTTCCACCGTCCGCGAGGACGGCAGTCCGCACATCGCCCCCGTCTGGTTCGTGCTCGACGGCGACTCCTTCGTGTTCAACACGGGAAAGGACACCGTGAAGGGGCGGAACCTGGCCCGTGACGGCCGGGTCGCGCTCTGCGTCGACGACGACCGGCCGCCGTTCTCCTACGTCGTGCTCCAGGGCCGCGCCGAGCTCAGCGAGCACGCCGACGACCCGGACGCGATGCTCACCTGGGCGACCAGGATCGGGGCCCGCTACATGGGCGAGGAGCGCGCCGAAGCCTTCGGCCGGCGCAACGCCGTCCCCGGCGAGCTCCTCGTCCGGGTCACGATCGACAAGGTGATCGCCACCGCCGCGGTCGCGGACTGACGCAGATCCCGCCGCGGTGGTGGGGGCCGCCGCTCCCCGCGGGCCGGCTCACACCGAGCCGGCCCGCGGCTCCACCGAGTCGAGCAGCCGGGCCGTGTGCACCCGACCCGCGTACTCGACCAGCCGGATCAGCACTTCCTTCCCCGAGTCCTTGTCCCGCGCGTCGCACAGCAGCACCGGTGTGCCCTGGTTGAGGTCCAGCGCCCGCGACACGTCGTGCGCCCCGTACCGCCGCGCGTCCGAGAAGCAGTTGACGGCGACGACGAACGGGATCCGCCGGTGCTCGAAGTAGTCGACCGCCGGGAAGCAGTCCTCCAGCCGCCGCGTGTCGGCGAGCACCACGGCGCCGAGCGCGCCCTGCGACAGTTCGTCCCACAGGAACCAGAAGCGGTCCTGCCCCGGCGTCCCGAACAGGTACAGCGACAGCCCGGACCGGATGGTGATCCGCCCGAAGTCCATGGCCACGGTCGTGGTCGTCTTCTGGTCCACCCCGTCCGTGTCGTCGACCAGTTCGCCCGCCTCGCTCAGCGCCTCCTCCGTCCGCAGCGGGCGGATCTCGCTCACGGCGCCCACCAGCGTGGTCTTCCCGACCCCGAAACCGCCGGCCACCAGGATCTTCAGCGCCAGCGCGGCCAGTTCTCCGTCGTCGTCGGGATCGGCGTCCCAGGGGTCGGTGTCCGGGGCCCGGCCGGCGGGTCCGTCGTCGTGTCGTCCCATCACAGCGCTCGCAATCCCTCGATGACTTCACGCAGAATCCGTTCGTCCGGCAGCTGGGCCGGCGGCACCGGTCTGCTGACCTTGACGTGTCCGCCCTCCAGCAGGTCCCCGAGGAGGACCCGCACCACTCCCACGGGCAGGTCGGCGTCGGCGGCGAGCTCCGCCACCGACTGGGTCTCGGACCTGCAGAGCCGCAGCAGCGCCCGGTGTTCGGGGCCGAGGAGCGCCTCGGTGTCCGCGTCGGTTCCCTCCGGGTCCACGACGACCAGCGCGATCAGGTCGAAGCGCACCCCGTGGGGTCCCGGCTTCGTACGTCCGCCGGTCATGGCGTACGGGCGGACGAGCGGGCCCGCGTCGGCGTCGTACCAGTGGCCGTTCATGTCCCGGACCGCCGCCTTCAGCCGGCGGCCGGCGGGTGCGCCGCGAGCCGGACCGGGGTGTGGAGGTGCTCGCCGACCCGCTTGACCAGCCGGGCCATCTCGTAGGCGATGAGGCCGATGTCCGCGCCGGCGGTGCTGAGAGCGGCCAGGCACGAGCCGTCCCCCGCCGCCGCCACGAAGAGGAACCCCTCGTCCATCTCCACCATCGTCTGGCGCACGCCCCCGGCGTGGAAGTGCCGCCCCGCGCCCTTGGCGAGGCTGTGGAAGCCGGAGGCCACGGCGGCCAGGTGCTCCGCGTCCTCGCGGCTCAGCGCGCTCGACGCGCCGACCGCCAGCCCGTCGTTGGACAGGACCACGGCGTGCCTGACCTCGCGGACCCGCACCACCAGGTCGTCCAGGAGCCAGTCCGGCCCGCCCGGCCCGCGGGCTCCGTCGAGGCCGGTTCTCTGGTGTTCGATCATCGTTCTTCTCCTTCACTGGCTGGGTGGGAGGCGTTCTCCCGGGACCCCCGGGTCCAGCCGTCCCGGTAGGCCGCCATCCGGTCCCGGGCCTGTTCCGGGCTGCGGCCCGGCGGGTCCTCGGGGCCGCGGGCGGCGGCCGCGGGCTCGGGCTCGGGGGCCTCGCGCAACTGCGGGACCAGGCTGGCCTGGCGTACGCGGCGCGGCAGTTCCGTCAC
>NZ_JBEOXU010000049.1:0-40952 GCF_040296725.1 Streptomyces sp. NPDC002044 | reverse complement strand
CGGCCCCGGCGGGCACCGGCCCGCCCGCCGACCGGCCGTCCGGGGCCAGCTCGACGCGGCCGCCGAGGCTCGCCGCGAGCCGCCGCAGCACCGCCGGGACCGGGTCGGGCCGGGCGGCGGCCGCCGCCAGGGACTGCTGGGCCTCGGTGACCCGGCGCAGCTCCCCCGTACGGGCCTGCTCCATCAGCCGCCACACCGTACGGGCCACCGCCGTGAAGGGGGTCCCCGGCGGGACCTCCAGCAGCGGCAGCCCATGCCGGCCGCACGCCTCGGCGAGGCCGGGCGGCACCGCCTCGTGCACGGGCGCCACGCCGAAGCCGAGCGCCGCCGCGCCCGCCGCGACGAGCCGGGCCGCGTACCGGTCGGGATCCGCCCCCAGCTCGGCGCCCGCCGTCAGCAGCAGCTCCCCGCCCAGCAGGTACGGCGACGGGTCCGCCATCTCGGAGGCGTGCACCCCGTGCACCTCGGCGGCGGCGGGCCCGGCCAGCAGCCGCAGGCCCAGCTCGGTGTCGGCGAGCAGCCGCGCCAGCGCGACCGGCGGGGTGGGAGGGGCGGCTTCCATGGATACTCCGTACACATCAAGGGGCCGTAGTGGATGAAACGTACACTTCGCCCGTCGCGGGCGTCCGCTTACGCTCGAATCACCGCACCAGCAGGACCTCCAGAAGGGCACCCCCCATGAGCACGCAGCCGCGCGGACCCGTCGACTCCTCCCGCATCCCGCGCTACGCGGGCCCCGCGACCTTCGCCCGGCTGCCCCGCCTGGACGAGGTCGGCGGCTCCGCGGACGTGGCCGTCGTGGGCGTCCCCTTCGACTCCGGCGTCTCCTACCGCCCCGGCGCCCGCTTCGGCGGCAACGCCATCCGCGAGGCCTCCCGCCTGCTGCGCCCGTACAACCCCGCCCAGGACGCGTCCCCGTTCGCCCTCGCGCAGGTCGCGGACGCCGGTGACATCGCGGTGAACCCCTTCAACATCAACGAGGCCGTCGACCAGGTCGAGGCCGCGGCCGACGAACTCCTCGGCGCCGGCTCCCGCCTGATGACCCTCGGCGGCGACCACACCATCGCGCTCCCGCTGCTGCGCTCGGTCGCCAAGAAGCACGGCCCGGTCGCGCTGCTGCACTTCGACGCGCACCTGGACACCTGGGACACCTACTTCGGCGCCGAGTACACCCACGGCACCCCGTTCCGCCGCGCCGTCGAGGAGGGCATCCTCGACACCGAGGCGCTCTCCCACGTCGGCACCCGCGGCCCGCTGTACGGCAAGCAGGACCTGACCGACGACGCCAAGATGGGCTTCGGCATCGTCACCTCCGCCGACGTCTACCGGCGCGGCGCCGACGAGGTCGCCGACCAGCTCCGCCAGCGCATCGGCGACCGCCCGCTCTACATCTCCATCGACATCGACGTCCTCGACCCGGCGCACGCCCCCGGCACCGGCACCCCGGAGGCGGGCGGCATGACCTCCCGCGAGCTGCTGGAGATCATCCGCGGTCTGTCCTCCTGCAACCTCGTTTCCGCCGACGTCGTCGAGGTCGCCCCGGCGTACGATCACGCGGAGATCACCTCGGTCGCGGCCTCGCACACCGCGTACGAGCTGACCACGATCATGAGCCGGCAGATCGCTGCGGCGAAGGCGAAGGGCAACTGAGCACGTGACGCACGACCACGACCTGGTACTCCGTCCCACCGAGGCCCAGACGGCCGCCGCCCTCGCACCGCCGCCGGGCCGCACGGGCGGGGACCTGGTCGTGGAGACGCTGCGCTCGCTCGGCGCGACGACCGTCTTCGGACTGCCCGGCCAGCACGCGCTGGGCCTCTTCGACGCCGTCGGCCGCTCCGACCTGCGGCTGATCGGCCTCCGTACGGAGAACAACGCCGCCTTCGCGGCCGACGCGTACGGCCGGATCACCGGCGAGGCGGTCCCGCTGCTCCTCTCCACGGGCCCGGGCGCGCTCATGGCCCTGCCCGCCCTCGCGGAGGCGGCGGCCGCGTCCGCCCCGGTCCTCGCGATCTCCTCACAGGTACCGGCCGCGGGCCTGGGCGGCGGCCGGCGCGGCCACCTGCACGAGCTGCGCGACCAGTCCGCGTCCTTCCGGGACGTGGTGAAGTCCGTGCACACCGCCCGTACGCCCTCCCAGATCCCCTCCGTGGTGGCCGAGGCATGGGAGTCGGCGCTGACGATCCCGCACGGCCCCGTCTGGGTGGAGATCCCGGAGGACGTGCTCCGCGCCGAAACCGTCATCCCGCAGGTCACGGGCATGGACGCGACCCCGCACGAACTGGCCCCGCGCCCCGAGCTGACGGCGCTGGCGTCCCACTGGCTGGCGGGGGCCGCCCGACCGGTGATCATCGCGGGCGGCGGCGTCATCCGCGCCGACGCCGCGGGCAAGCTCAGGCAGCTCGCGGAGCGCCTCAACGCGCCCGTGGTCACCACCTTCGGCGGAAAGGGCGCCTTCCCCTGGACGCACCCGCTGTCCCTCCAGTCCTGGCTGGAGGACCGCCACATGACCGACTTCCTGGAGGACGCCGACGTCCTGCTGGTCGTCGGCTCGGGCCTCGGGGAACTCTCGTCGAACTACCACACGTTCTTCCCCACGGGCCGGGTCGTGCAGATCGAGGCGGACCTCGGCAAGCTGGAGTCCAACCACGCGGCCCTCGGCATCCACGCGGACGCCCGCCTCGCCCTCCAGGCCCTGCTGGAGACCGTTCCGGCACGCGAGGACCCGACCGCGCCCGAGCGCGTCCGCATGGTCCTCGCGGACATCGCGGCCCGGCTGTCCACCCAGGACGTCGGCCTGGAGCAGGGCCTCCTGCGGTCCGTCCGCGCGGCGCTCCCGGCACGCTCCCCGTCCTTCTGGGACATGACGATGCTGTCCTACTGGGCCTGGTCGGCCTTCGACCCGAAGCACCCCAACACCATGCACTCGGCACAGGGCGCGGGCGGTCTCGGCTACGCCTTCCCGGCGGCCCTGGGCGCCTGCGTCGCCGAACCGGGCACGCCGGTGCTGGCCGTGTCCGGCGACGGCGGCGCGATGTACTCGCTCGCGGACCTGGCCACGGCCCGGCAGCACGACCTCGACGTCACCTGGCTGATCGTGGACGACGGCGGCTACGGCATCCTGCGCGCGTACATGACGGAGTCCTTCGGCCGGGCCACGGGCACCGAGCTGACCCGCCCCGACTTCGTCGCCCTGGCGTCGTCCTTCGGCGTCCCGGCGGCCGCGACCACCCCGGAGACCCTGCGCGAGGACCTCGCCAAGTCCCTCGCGGAACCGGGGCCTTCGGTCCTGGTCCTCCCGGCGACCCTCAGGATGTTCGCGCCGACGCACGTATAGGGCCGCCCCGACGCCTCGTTAGGGTGGTGGTGATCAGGCACCGGCAGTCGGTAGGGGGAGCAGTGTCGTTCGAGCAGGAGTGGGCCGCGCAGAAGCAGGCCGCGGCCGCCGGCCCGTCACCGCAGATGCGGCTGAACCAGGCCCCCGCCGAACCGGGGGGCGGCGGTTCGGGCGTCCTGGCGACCGACCCGCCGGCGAAGAAGAAGGCGGCCAACACCATCGAGAACGTCCTCCAGCCCGGTACGAAGAAGGCCGCGGACGCGGCCGACGAACCGACGAAGGGCGCGGTCACCGCCTTCAACGGCTGGGACACGGCGGCGGGCCTGACCAAGGCGCACACCCACTGGGACGACCAGGTGAAGCGGCTGATGTCCCGCCTGGACTCCGAGAAGACCGCACTGCGCGGGGCGTCGAACCTGTTCACCGGGAACGACCAGCTCACCGGCCGCGGCTTCCAGCCGGTGAAGTCCAACATCTCGGGGGTGTGAGGGAGCCGTGCCGACGTACCAGCAGATCCTGCAGACGGACCTCTCCGCACTCACCACGGCCGCCGACGGCTGGAAGGCCATGGCGAAGCAGTTCAAGACCATGGAGGACGTGTACGAGAAGGAAGTCCAGAGCGTCTCGACGGGCAACGGCTGGCTGGGCTCCAGCGCCCAGGTGGCGAGCACGAACTCCGGTATCACCCGAGGTGAGTTCGACGCGGCCCAGACCGAGGCGCTCGCCATGGAGTCGCTGCTCCGCGACGCGCACGCCCAGTTCGTGAACCTCAAGTCGCGGGTGACCTCCGCCGTCGCGGACGCGGTCGCCGCCGGCATGAAGGTCTCGGACTCGGGCGTGGCCGGCTACGACTTCGGCAAGACCGACCCGGCCGCCGCGAACGCCATCCGCCACGACCCCGACCTCCCGGAGATCGAACGCTCCTGGACGCGCAGGATCGCCGAGACGGTCAAGGCGGTCACGGACTTCGACGCCGACGTCAAGGTCGCCCTGCTGAACGCGTCCGGCGCGGACGGTACGGCGATGTTCGGCTTCAACTCCAAGCCGGTCAACGACGTCGAGGCCGTCGAGGCCCTGGCGCTCACCTCGAAGATCCGCGACGGCAAAGCCTCTCCGGAGGAACTGCGGCACTACGACGAGCTCCTGCGGCAGAACTCCAAGGACCAGCACTTCGGCGAGGCGTACCTGCACGCGCTGGGCGCGAAGGACACCCTGCAGCTCGCCGACCAGATGAACCTGGCGTCCAACGAACGCGGCGCGTCGGCGGCCGACAAGAAGCTGTACGAGTCGATCAACTCCGGCCTTGCCGGGACGATCGCCTCGGGCACGAAGGACCCGGGAAGCTACGCCTACCAGCCGTTCGTCAACGGCCTCAAGGAACAGGGCCCGGAACTGGTCGCCAA
This sequence comes from Streptomyces sp. NPDC002044, assembly GCF_040296725.1. Lineage (NCBI taxonomy): Bacteria > Bacillati > Actinomycetota > Actinomycetes > Kitasatosporales > Streptomycetaceae > Streptomyces > Streptomyces sp. NPDC002044. The sequence goes on along the minus strand of NZ_JBEOXU010000049.1, from coordinate 36,212 downwards.
GGGCCTGCGGCCCACGCACGGCTACCAGGCGCTCCTGACGCTCATGGGCCACGGCGACGGCTACGGCAAGCAGTTCCTCAATGACGTCGGGCACGGCATCATCGAGGCCGAGAAGGCCAAGCCGAACATGTACTCCCACGCGTACGACTCCCAACGGCCCAATCTGGTCTCGGACCCGCTGGACGCGATCCTGGGCCTCATGGCCAAGGACCCGGACACGGCCACCTACTTCCTCGACCCGGATGCGCCCGGCAACAAGAACGACCACTTGGATCACCTGCTCACCGACCGCAAGTGGCACGACCAGTGGATGTCAGGGCCGTACGGTCCCCCGATGGAGATGGAAAACCCGCACAAGATGGACGGCTTCGCCGCGGCCTTCCACGCGGCGGCCACCGGCGACGCGCCCGGGGACAAGATGGGCCCGGCGGGCACACACACCGAGGGGCAGGCGCGGGTCATGCACAACGCCATCCGTCTTCTCGACGACGAGATGGGCGGCGACGAGTTCCCGGAGGAGCTGGAGAAGTTCCGCCAGCCGATGGCCAAGGCCATGGTCGACTACGTGGCGGACACCCACCTCATCTTGGGAGGTCAGGAGAGCGACCTCGGCCTTGTCAGTGGCAAGGACTCCATCCACGGTTCGGGCGATCAGGCCCAGATCGCGGTCGGCCAGGGCAGCCTGATCCGTGTCATGCGCGGCATCGCGGACGACGGTCCGGCCTACGCCCTGCTGGTCGAAGCGGAGCGCTCCTACTCGGCGGAACAGCTCGCTACGGCCGCCCCGTTCAAGGCCGAGTCGCCGCACGCGGTGAGCGCTGAATGGGACAACCGTGCGCATGACATCGGGGCGGCAACGGGTGCCCTCAACGGCATCGGGGCCGATGTCTACAAGGACAAGGAAGAGGACCGGGTCACGTGGGCGGAAGGCGTGTCCGAGCACACGGCTGCCGTCGCGAACGGGCTCATCGGCGAAATCCCGGTCGTCGGCACGGTCGGCGGCTCACTGATCGACTCGGCCAAGTACGAGTGGGTCGAGGGCGTCAAAGAAGCGGCCGAGGAGCAGAGCAAGAAGGATTCCAGCAACAACTACGCGGCTGGTGTCGAGGGCACCACCGGCCTGTTGGATGCGTGGGGACGCGAGTGGAAGATCAGCGATGATCCTGCGTTCGATCATGCCAAGAACGAGGCGGGCGAGGGATACACCTCGGGACGGGACGCTGCTCGTGCACATCTCAAGCCGTAACGTGATCAAGATCCTCGGAAGTGCGACGGCGGCGCTCGTCTGTGTGCTGACGCTGACGTCGTGCGCTTCGGGCGACTCCGAGGCGAAGGCTGCGAACCTGTGCGGGATCGCCTCGTCGGAAGAGGAGGCGCTCGTGCGGGAGATCCTCGTCACCGAGGGGTACGAGACGAAGGCGTACAAGTCCACGAGCGAGCTGGTGGACAAGATGGAAGCGGCGTTGCAGCAGATGCGGCCGGGCAAGGATTCGTACTTCAACACTGCGTGCCGGTACGAGGATGACCGGCCGCGTCGTGGACACGCGATCTTTTCGTTCGGCTGGTCCCCCCGGGCGACTTCCGAGGTGTCCCCGTCCCACAACGGCGCGTCGTACGAGTTGAACGGTGCGGGAGGCGTGGCGAGCGCCGGCCAGTCCACGCTGCTCGTCCAGTGCGATCTGCCCGGTGAGCTCGGGGGACAGTCGCGAAACGTGCGGCTCTCAGCGGACGCGATGTTCGACCGGCCGGATGGGCCGGTCGTGGATCAAGCGGCCAAAGACCGGCGGATGACTCTCACCTACCTGATGGCCCGCCGGGTCACCGATGCCCTCGGCTGCGAGAACAAGCCCCTCGCCGCGCCTCCCGTCGTGAAGCCGCTGCCTACTCCCTGAGGCCCACCTCGGCCCAGACGGCCTTGCCGGACCCGCGTCGGCCACCTCCACGCGCAGCGTGCCGCGACAGCGGACCAGCCGTACCCCGATGTCCCGGCCGTGCGGGGCGCGGGCAGGGTGACGCGCCCCTAGGCTGCTCGGAGATGATCAGGGAGGCGGAATGGCGAAGGACGTCGCCGGGCGGCAGCCCACGTACCAGCGCATCGCCGCTGAGCTGAAGGACGCCATCGCGGCCGGCGAGTACGGCCCGGGCGAACGGCTGCCGGGTGAAAGCGACCTGATGAGCCGCTACGGCGTGGCCCGGATGACCGCACGGCAGGCTTTCGGGGTCCTTCAAGCGGAGGGCCTCGCGGAGGCCCGCAAGGGTGCCGGGGTCTTCGTGCGGGAGCACCAGATGGTCATCCGGCGCCGCGGCATCCAGCGGCTGGCCGTGGAGGTGTGGGGCGCCGGGGGATCCATCTGGGAGGTGGACGGGAAGGGGCGCGAGCCCGTCGTCGAGTTCCTCGGCGTCACGGACGAGGCGGCGCCGGATGCCGTCGCCCCCGTGCTCGGGCTCGGTGAGGGGGCTACGGCCTGCGTGCGCCGGCGGCGGTTCCTGCTCGACGGGAAGCCCGTCATGCTCGCCACTTCCTACCTCGACGCCGCCCTCGTCGCCGGGACGCCCGTCGCGGAGCCCGACAGCGGGCCCGGCGGGATCTACGCCCGCCTCGCCGAGCTGGGACACGGGCCCGCGCGGTTCCGGGAGGAGATCCGCTCGCGGATGCCCGGCCCGGACGAGGCGGCCCGGCTCGGGCTGGCCGCGGGGACCCCGGTGGTGCTGGTCTGCCGTACGGCGTACACCGCCGAGGGGAAGGCGGTCGAGGTGAACGAGATGGTCCTCGACTCCTCCGCCTACGTCCTGGAGTACGAGTTCGACGCCCGCTAGGGGCGGATACGGCCTACGCCGGGGCGAACCAGCCCGACAGGAGGAGGTCGTCCTCGTCGTGCTCCGGTTCGCGGTCCGCGTGCGCGTCCGCCTCCGGGAGGGGCGCGGGGAGTGGCGCGGGGACGGGCCGGGCCGCGGCCGCCGGGGCCGAAGCGCGGACCCACGGGGCCGGGTCCGGATCCGCTTCGGTGTCCTTGATCGTCATGGGCTGAGTATCGCCGGGCGCTCCCCGGCGGCTCCCGCTGCCCCCGTGACCCGTACGGCTCAGGACGGCTCGCCGAACAGCGCGCAAACCCGTTCGATTGTTGCGGCGGGATGAAATCCGCCGGTCGGGGCGTTGGGGGAGGCGGCAGGGCAGGAGCTACGGGGAGGCATCACGTGACGGCGGCGAAGACGGCGGTCGGGGAAAAACAGGGCTGGGGCAGGAGGCTGACCGCCTACACCTGGCGCTACAAGGTCAACGTGCTCCTCGCGCTCGGGTCCTCACTGGGCGGCATGGCCGTCATGGCGCTCGTCCCCCTGGTCACCAAGGTGATCATCGACGATGTCATCGGGGACAAGACCAAGGACATGGCGCCCTGGGCCGGCATGCTCATAGCCGCCGCCCTCCTCGTGTACGTGCTCACCTACATCCGCCGCTACTACGGCGGGCGCCTCGCCCTCGACGTGCAGCACGACCTGCGCACCGACATGTACGACAGCATCGCCCGCCTCGACGGCCGACGGCAGGACGAGCTGTCCACCGGCCAGGTGATCGGGCGGGCCACCAGCGACCTCCAGCTGATCCAGGGCCTGCTCTTCATGCTCCCGATGACCATCGGGAACTTCCTCCTCTTCGGGATATCCCTCGGCATCATGCTGTGGCTGTCCCCGCTGCTGACCCTCGTCGCGCTCCTCATGGCCCCCGCCCTCTGGTTCATCGCCAAGCGCAGCCGCAAGAAGCTCTTCCCCGCCACCTGGTGGGCCCAGGGCCAGGCCGCCGCCGTCGCGGGCGTCGTCGACGGGGCCGTGACCGGCGTCCGCGTCGTGAAGGGCTTCGGCCAGGAGGACCAGGAGACCGGCAAGCTGCGCGCCGCCGGCCGCCGGCTGTTCGCCGGCCGGATGCGGACCATCCGGCTGAACTCCCGCTACACCCCGGCCCTCCAGGCCGTACCGGCCCTCGCCCAGGTCGCCATGCTGGCCCTCGGCGGCTGGATGGCCACGAACGGCCAGGTCACCCTCGGCACCTTCGTCGCCTTCTCCACCTACCTCGCCCAGCTCGTCGGCCCCGTCCGCATGCTCGCCATGATCCTCACCGTCGGCCAGCAGGCCCGCGCCGGCGCCGAGCGGGTCTTCGAGCTCATCGACACCGAGCCCGAGATCCGGGAGGGCGCCACCGAGCTGCCCGCGGACTCGCCCGCCACCGTCGAGTTCGACGGCGTCGCCTTCGGCTACGACCGCGAGCGGCCGGTGCTCGACGGATTCTCGCTGTCCCTCGCCGAGGGCGAGACCATCGCCCTCGTCGGCTCCTCCGGCAGCGGCAAGTCCACCGTCTCGCTCCTCCTGCCCCGCTTCTACGACGCCGACCGCGGCACCGTACGCGTCGGCGGCCACGACGTGCGCGACCTGACGTACGCGTCGCTCAGGTCCGCGATCGGCCTGGTCCCCGAGGACTCCTTCCTCTTCTCCGACACCATCCGCGCGAACATCGCCTACGGGCACCCCGAGGCCGGCGACGAGCAGATCCGCGCCGCCGCCCGCGCCGCCCAGGCCGAGGGCTTCATCGAGGCCCTCCCGGCCGGCTACGACACCACCGTCGGCGAACAGGGGCTCACCCTCTCCGGCGGCCAGCGCCAGCGCATCGCGCTCGCCCGCGCCATCCTCACCGACCCCCGGCTGCTGCTCCTCGACGACGCCACCTCCGCCGTCGACGCCCGCGTCGAGCACGAGATCCACGAGGCGCTGCGCTCCGTCATGGCCGGCCGGACCACCCTGCTGATCGCGCACCGACGCTCCACGCTCGCGCTGGCGGACCGGATCGCCGTACTCGACCGCGGACGGCTCGCCGACCTTGGTACGCACGAGGAACTGGAGCGCCGCTCCGCCCTCTACCGGCGGCTCCTCACCGACCCCGACGCCCTCGGCGCCGGCTCGCCGCGCACGCCCGACAGCACGCCGATGGCCGAGTTCGAGCGCGACCTCGACCGGGACGGCGACCTGGAGCGGGGCATCGAGCTCGAGGCGGAGATCGACTCCGAGCCCGTCAACGCCAAGCGCCGGGTCGCGGGCGGGATCACCCCCGAGCTGTGGCGGCGCCAGGAGGAGGCGGACAACGCCTCCTCCGCCGCGCCCGCCGCCTCCGCCGGGATCCGTGCCCCCGGGGCCGGGCACTCCATGGCCGGGGCCGTCGCCGGGATGCCCGCCACCCCCGAACTGCTCGCGCAGGTGGCCGCGCTGCCGCCCGCCACCGACGAACCCGACGTGGACGAGACCCGCGCCGCGGGCGCCGAGGAGAGCTACGGCCTGCGCCGCCTGCTCAAGGGCTTCTGGGCACCGCTCGCCATCAGCCTCGGCCTCGTGGCCGTCGACGCGGGCACCGGGCTGCTGCTGCCCGTCCTGATCCGCCACGGCATCGACCAGGGCGTCGAGCAGGCCGCGCTGGGCGCCGTCTGGGTGGCCGCCGGGCTCGCCCTGGTGATCGTCATCGCGCAGTGGGCCGCGCAGTTCGCCGAGACCCGCATGACGGGCCGCACCGGCGAGCGCGTGCTGTACGCGCTGCGCGTCAAGATCTTCGCCCAGCTCCAGCGCCTCGGTCTCGACTACTACGAGCGCGAACTGACCGGCAAGATCATGACCCGGATGACCACCGACGTCGACGCCCTGTCCACGTTCCTGCAGACCGGGCTCGTCACCGCCGTCGTGTCCGTCTTCACCTTCTTCGGCATCCTCGTCGCCCTGCTCGTCCTCGACGTCGAGCTGGCGCTGATCGTCTTCGCGACCCTGCCCCTGCTGGTGATCGGCACGGTCTACTTCCGCCGCAAGTCGGTCGCCGCCTACGAACTCGCCCGGGACCGGGTCGGTCTGGTCAACGCCGACCTCCAGGAGTCCGTCTCCGGGCTGCGCATCGTCCAGGCCTTCCGCCGCGAGGGCGCCGGCGCCGCCCGGTTCGCCGAGCGCAGCGACGCGTACCGCGAGGCCCGGGTCCGCGGCCAGTGGCTGATATCCATCTACTTCCCGTTCGTCCAGCTGCTGTCCTCGGGCGCGGCGGCCGCCGTGCTCATCGTCGGCGCGGGCCGGGTGGACGGCGGGACACTCACCCTCGGCGCGCTGGTGGCGTACCTGCTCTACATCGACCTGTTCTTCGCCCCGGTCCAGCAGCTCTCCCAGGTCTTCGACGGCTACCAGCAGGCCACCGTCTCGCTCGGCCGCATCCAGGGACTGCTGCGGGAGCCCACCTCCACCCCGAGGCCGACCGACCCCCGCGCGGTGCCGGAGCTGCGGGGGGAGATCGCCTTCGAGGACGTCCGCTTCCAGTACGGCACGGCCGAGGAGCGGGGCGAGAAGGGGGAGGCGCTGGCGGGAATCAGCCTGCGGATTCCCGCCGGGCAGACCGTCGCCTTCGTCGGCGAGACCGGAGCGGGCAAGTCCACGCTGGTCAAGATGGTGGCCCGGTTCTACGACCCGACCTCCGGACGGATCACCGCCGACGGCGCCGACCTGCGGGAGCTCGATCTGACGGCGTACCGCCACCGGCTCGGCGTCGTCCCCCAGGAGCCGTACCTCTTCCCGGGGACCGTCCGCGACGCCATCGCCTACGGGCGGCCCGCCGCGAGCGACGCCGAGGTCGAGGCCGCCGCCCGCGCGGTCGGCGCCCACGCCATGATCGCCACCCTCGACGGCGGCTACCTGCACACCGTCTCCGAGCGCGGCCGCAATCTGTCCGCCGGGCAGCGCCAGCTGATCGCGCTGGCCCGCGCGGAACTCGTCGACCCGGACGTGCTGCTGCTCGACGAGGCGACCGCCGCCCTCGACCTCGCCACCGAGGCCCAGGTCAACCGGGCCACCGACCGGCTCGCGGGCAAGCGCACCACCCTGGTGGTGGCCCACCGGCTGACCACGGCGGCCCGCGCCGACCGGGTCGTGGTCATGGACCGCGGCAGGGTGGTGGAGGACGGCACCCACGACGAACTCCTGGGTCGCGGAGGGCGGTACGCCGACCTGTGGCGCACCTTCGTGGGAGAGGACGAGCCGGCCGCGGCGTAAGGCGCAGGGCGCAGGCCGTCAGGTCCGGGGCCCGGGTGGCGGGCGGCGGGCCCCGGAACCGGGGCCGCCGTCCTCGCTCAGAGCTCGCCGAACAGCAGGTTGCCGGGGGCGTCCTCGTCCGTGCCGGTGTAGTACTCGCGCACGGCGTCGAGGAGTTCGTCCACGGTCAGGTACCCGTCGTGGTTCTTGTCGATCTTCGCGAAGAGCGTGTCCGCGGCCGCGGGGTCCAGCTTCGTGTCGAAGGCCAGCTGGGCCTTGTGGAACTCCTCCGGGCTGATGTGCCCGTCGCCGTTGGTGTCGACCACCGTCAGGATCGCCTGGACCATCGGGCGGAAGGACCGGTCGTACGCCGCGCCGTCGTCCTGGAAGAGACGCGTCATGCCCTGCTTGTACTCCGCCTGCGTGAGCTTGTGGTCCTTGTCGACGTCCAGCTCCTTGAACAGCTCGACCCAGAAGTCGACCAGCCCGCCCATGACCTTCGCGGCCTTGGGCGAGTCCGCCGGCTCGTCGAGGGCGGTGAGCAGGCGGGAGCCGAGCCCGATGATGTCGTGCTCGTCGATGACCCGGTCGTCGTTGACGTCCAGGTGCGTGAAGGCGCGCTCCAGCTTGCGGTCGAGCAGGTCGTTCGTCATGGAGGTGAGCCTTTCATGGCTACGGTGGGCGTTCTTCCGGTCGCCTAGCGTAATCTCCTCGGTGATCGCGAACTCCCGCTCTTCCGCTGGGAAGTTGTGGATGCACTCGTACGAGGGAGGGGGCGCCCGGCCCGACGGGCCGGCGCGCGCGGGGTCCGGTGGACGGGCTCATCCGGTAAGGGGTGGTTCGGGTGGTTGCGGGTGGGGCCGCGCCGGTCGCCGCGCCGCGGATGCTTGCCCGTTGCAACCTTCCGGGCGGCCCGAACGTCGTACGTGCGTGCGCGCGTTGTACGTACGACCGATCGGGGGACTGGGTGTTGCGACAGGTGCGGAGGGGGCGCGGACGGTGGGCCGTCGCGCTGGGGGTGTTCACGGCGGCGCTGTCGCTGTGCGCCGGCGGACTGTCCACGGCGTCGCCCGCGGAGGCCGTGCCCGCGCGGGCCGGGAGCGGGCAGGTCGTTCCCGCGCAGGCCAGGAGCGGACAGGGTGTGTACGGACCGGGTGTGTACGGACCGGGCGTGTACGGGCAAGGCGCGTACGGGCAGGCCGGGAGCGTGCGGGCCGGGAGGGTCCGGGTGGCGGGCGAGGGGTGCGGCGGCCGGCTGGCGCGGACGCTGCCGTTCTCGACGGGTGAGGTGCGGATCTACAAGAGCCGCACCCAGGCCTGTGCGATGGCGGTGGCCCGCGTTCCCGGCGAGCGCCGCCCGATGGAGGTGAGCATCCAGCCGCGGGGCGGGGCGCCGGTCCGGGACGCGGGGCGATTCACCCGGTATGCCGGTCCTGTCACCGTCGGCGCGATCAGCCGCTGCGTGTATGTGAAGGGGAGCGTAGGGGCCGGATCCGTCGATTCCGGCTGGATTCTGTGCTGACGGCGCGACCCAACTAGGTCTGGTCAGACGCATGTTCGCCCCGCTAGGTTCACGGCGACCGAAGTGAACTCAAGGGGAGGGTGCATGCGCAAGACGCTCGGATGGCTGCTGTCACTCGTGGTGCTGATCGGCACCATGGGGGCGGCGGGCGCCACGGCACAAGCGGCCACCGCCGCGGGGCCGGCCGCCGCCACGGACATCAAGGACCAGATCCTCGGCATCCCGGGGATGAGCCTGATCGAGGAGAAGCCGTACCCCGGATACCGCTTCTTCGTATTGAACTACGAGCAGCCGGTCGACCACCGGCAGCCGTGGAAGGGCACCTTCAAGCAGCGCCTGACCCTGCTCCACAAGGACGTGTCCCGGCCGACGGTGTTCTTCACCTCCGGCTACAACGTCAACACCAGCCCGCGCCGCAGCGAGCCGACGACCATCATCGACGGCAACCAGGTGTCGCTGGAGTACCGTTTCTTCACCCCCTCGCGGCCCGACCCGGCCAACTGGGCCAACCTGGACATCTGGCAGGCCGCCAGTGACCAGCACCGCCTCTTCGCCGCCCTGAAGAAGACCTACAAGAAGAACTGGCTGGCCACGGGCGGCAGCAAGGGCGGCATGACCGCGACGTACTACGAGCGCTTCTACCCGCGCGACATGGACGGTGTCGTCGCGTACGTCGCGCCCAACGACGTCGTCAACAAGGAGGACTCGGCCTACGACCGGTTCTTCGGCAAGGTCGGCACCAAGGAGTGCCGCGACCGGCTGAACGCCGTGCAGCGCGAGGCGCTCGTGCGCCGTGAGCCGCTGGAGGCCAAGTACGCGGCCGCCGCCGCCGAGAACGGCTGGACCTTCACCACCGTCGGCAACCTCGACAAGGCCTACGAGGCCGTCGTGCTCGACTACGTGTGGGCCTTCTGGCAGTACAGCCTGCTCGCCGACTGCTCCACGATCCCGGCCGCCGCGACCGCCTCGGACCAGGAGATCTGGGACACCATCGACGCGATCTCCGGCTTCTCGGCCTACGCTGACCAGGGCCTGGAGACGTACACGCCGTACTACTACCAGGCGGGCACCCAGCTCGGCTCGCCCGACATCAAGCAGCCCCACCTCAAGGGCCTGAGCCGCTACGGCTACCAGCCGCCGCGCAACTTCGTGCCCCGCTCGATCCCGATGACCTTCCAGCCCGCGGCCATGGCGGACGTGGACAACTGGGTCCGCAGGAACGCGAACCAGATGCTGTTCGTGTACGGGCAGAACGACCCGTGGGGTGCCGAACCGTTCCACCTCGGCTACGGGGTGCGCGACAGCTACGTGATGACCGCCCCCGGCGCCAACCACGGGGCCAACGTCGCCAAGCTCCTGGACGGCGAACGGACGCTCGCCACCGCCAAGATCCTCCAGTGGGCCGGGGTCGCCCCGGCCGCCGCGCTCGCCGACACGGGCAAGGCGGCGCCGCTGGCGGCGCCGGACGCGCAGCTCGACCAGCGTGACCTGGAGCGCGAGCCGCAGCTGCGGCCGTAACCGGGGGTGAACCCGGGCCGGGGGATCTCCGGCGGGTGAACCCGGGCAGGTGAACCCACAGGGCGTGTCCGCACATGGTGCGGGCACGCCCTCACCTGTGTCCCGGCTACCTGTGTCCCGGCTACCGGTGTCCCGGCGGATGGCGTTCCGGCGGTCGTTCGCCGGTGGCGCGGCGCCGTGCGTGCCCGCCGGGCGCCGATCGCCGCCGGGCGGCCGCCGTCAGGGGTACGCCAGTCCGTGGCCCAGCGGGTAGCGGCCCGGAACCGGGACCGGGAGGCGGCCCCCGGGGCGTACCGCACCGGTGATCACCCGGGCCGCCGCGCGCATCTCCACGTCCGTCCAGCAGTACGTCGCCAGCTCCGCCGCGCACTGCGGCAGCCGGGCCGCGTCGTACGGGTTGCGGACCGCCACCGCCACCACCGGGACCCCGGACGCGACGAGCTCCGCCACCAGCGCGCGCTGGGGGCTGTCCCCCTCGGGGACGTTGTACGTGCACACCAGCACCGCCGCGTGCCCCGGCGCCGCGGCCGCGGCCCGCTCGGGCGCCACCGCGTCGGCCCGGCAGCCCAGCGCGGTCAGCTCCCGGGCCAGGACGGCCGTCGGGGGCCCTGTGGTGCCGGTGGGGGATGCGGGGTCGGCCCCGGTGATCAGCAGCCGGGGCGCGGCCGCGGCGTCGAGCGGGAGCAGCCCGACGGGATTGGCCAGCAGCGTGGTCGTGCCGGCCGCGATCTCGTCGGCGGCGGCCAGGTGCTCCGGGGAGCCCACGACGGAACCCGCCCCCGCCGCGGTGACCGCCGGGGCCCCGAACAGGCCGCGCCGGGCCTTGAGTTCCAGGATGCGCAGCACCGACGCGTCGATCCGCGCCTCGGTCAGCTCGCCCGCCCCGACGGCCGCCAGCACGCTGCGGTGCGCGAGCCCCAGGTCCGGCGGGTTCAGCAGCTGGTCGCAGCCCGCGAGCAGGGCCAGGACCGGCACCCGGTCGTCCCCGTACTTCTGGCGGACCCCGGCCATGTCGAGGGCGTCGGTGACCACCACCCCCCGGAAGCCGAGGCGTTCGCGCAGGATGCCGGTGACGATGGGGCGCGAGAGGGTCGCGGGGTCCCCGGAGGGGTCGAGGGCGGGGAACACGATGTGCGCCGTCATGATCGCGTCCACGCCCGCCTCGACCGCGGCCCGGAAGGGCGGCTCGTCCAGCTCCTCCCAGACGGCCCGGCTGTGGCGCATCACGGGCAGCCCGACGTGGCTGTCGGTCTCGGTGTCCCCGTGGCCGGGGAAGTGCTTGGCGGTGGCGGCCACCCCGGCGCCCTGGTAGCCGCGGATCTGGGCGGCGGACAGTGCGGCCACGGCGCGCGGGTCGGAGCCGAAGGACCGTACGCCGATCACCGGGTTGGCCGGGTTGACGTTGACGTCGGCCACCGGCGCGTAGTCCTGGCGGATGCCCATCGCGGCCAGCTCGGTGCCCGAGATGCGCGCGGCCCGCCGGGCGTCGGCGGGGGAGCCGCCCGCGCCGAGCGCCATCGCCCCCGGCAGCAGGGTCGCGGGCCGGCCGATACGGGCGACCGCCCCGTGCTCCTGGTCGGTGGAGAGCAGCAGCGGGATCCGCGCGCCGCTGCCCAGGGCGGCCCGCTGGAGGCCGCCGGACAGCTCCGCGATCTGCCGCGGGTCACGGGTGTTGTGGGCCCACGCGAAGTAGACGATCCCGCCGAGGTGGTAGCGGGAGACCAGCTCGGCGGCGGTGCGGACCCCGAACAGCGTCAGGTTCCGCTCGGCGTCCGCCGGGTCCGGGTCGGTCGCCGAGTGGCCGTACGCCCGGGACACGAAGAGCTGCCCGACCTTCTCGGCGAGGCTCATCCCCTCCACCAGGCCGCGCATCCGGGCCCGGTCGAGGTGCCGGCCCGGCGGTCCGCCGGGGGCGCGGCCGGGGGCGCGCGGGTCGTCGGGGACGCGGCGGGCGCCCGCGGTCGCGGAGGCGGCCCCGGCCGCCGTGACGGCGGCCAGGGCGGCCGCGGCGAGCAGGGTCCGGCGGGAGGCGTGGTTCGGCACGCGCCGGACCCTACTGCCGGGCCGGGGCGGCGACGTGACGGACACTCGGGAGGTCCCCCGGACGGGGCGCGGCCGCGGCCCAGTGCTCCCGCAGGGTCCGTACGGCCTCGGTGATGGCGGGCCGGCGGGCCGCACCGGTCCGCCACAGGGCGTACAGCCGGCGTACGGGTCCGGGCTCCAGCGGTACGGCCACCGCGCCCGGCGGCAGCGCGCCCGTGCCCAGACGGGGGACGACGGCGACGCCGAGCCCGGCCGCGACCAGGGCGACGATGGTGTGGTTCTCCTCGGCGACGTGCGCGATGTCGGGCTCGAAGCCGGCCGTCCGCAGGGTCCGTACCAGCCAGTCGTGGCAGACCCGCCCGGGTGGCTGGCACACCCAGCGCTCCCCGCCCAGATCCGCGCGCAGGATCACCTCACGGCGGGTGAAGGGATGCCCGGCCGGGACCACCAGGTCGCAGAGGTCGTCGCCGATCACCGCCTGCTCGACGCCCTCCGGGGCGGGCAGCGGGGCGATGTCCCAGTCGTGGGCCACGGCCAGGTCGGTGACGCCCCGGACCACCAGGTCCACCGACAGGTGGGGGTCGACCTCCGTGAGGCGTACGTCGAGCGCCGGGTGCCGGACGGCCAGGTCGGCCAGCACCCCCGGCAGCAGCCCGCGCGCCGCCGAGGCGAACGCGGCCACCGTCAGCAGCCCGCCGGGCTGCCCGCGCCGCTCTTCCAGGGTGGTCTCGGCCCGCTCCACGATCGCCAGCAACTCCCGCGCCGTGTCGGCCAGATGGTGGGCCTCCTCGGTGAGGGCGACCCCGCGCCCGCGGCGCTCCAGCAGCGTGGTGCGGGTCTCCCGCTCCAGTTTGGCGATCTGCTGCGAGACCGCCGAGGGGGTGTAGCCGAGGGCGGCCGCCGCGCCCGCGACCGAGCCGTGGACGGAGACGGCGTGCAGGGCGCGGAGGCGGGCGAGGTCAAGCATGTCCCCATCGTGGCAGCCCGGCCATTCGGTAGCAATGCTTCATCCCTCGCGGAAGGAACTCGCGCTGGTGCTACATCCTCCGGGCATCGATGCTCGAACCATGCGTCCCGTACACACCGCGCTCGCCGTGCTCGTCGCCGCAGTCTGGGGCGTCAACTTCGTCGTCATCGAGATCGGACTCGGCCACTTCCCGCCGCTGCTCCTGTCCGCCCTGCGCTTCCTCGCCGCCGCGCTGCCCGCCGTGTTCTTCGTCGGGCGTCCCAAGGTCGCCTGGAAGTGGATCCTCGGGGTCGGGGCGGCCCTGGGCATCGCCAAGTTCGGCCTGCTGTTCACCGGGATGGCCGCCGGGATGCCGGCCGGGCTGTCCTCGCTGGTGCTCCAGATCCAGGCCGTGTTCACCGCGGTCCTGGCCGCCGTCGTCCTGCGCGAGCGGCCCGGCCGGGTGCGGGTGGCCGGCATGGGGGTCGCGCTCGCCGGCATCGCCGTCGCCGCCGTCGACGGAGGGACCTCGGGGCCGGTGCTCGGCTTCGTCCTGGTCGTCGCGGCCGCCGCCTGCTGGGGCGTCTCCAACGTGCTGACCCGCAGGGCCTCGCCGCCCGACGCCCTGAACTTCATGGTGTGGGTGTGCGCGGTCCCGGTGCTGCCGCTGTTCGCGCTCTCGCTGCTGCTGGAGGGGCCGCAGCGGGACCTGGCCGCGCTGCGGGCGCTGGACTGGTCGGGGGCCGCCGTCATCGGATACGTCGCCTGGGTGTCCACCGTCTTCGGTTTCGGCGCCTGGGGCTACCTGCTGCGGCGCTACCCGGCCTCCTCCGTGGCGCCCTTCTCGCTGCTGGTCCCGGTGTTCGGGATGTCCTCGGCGGCGCTGGTGCTGGGGGAGTCCGTTTCGGGCACGCGCTGGCTGGCGGCGCTGCTCCTGGTCGGCGGGGTGGCGCTGACCTCGCTGACGCCCGCGCGGCGTCCGGACCGTACGGGGGTCGGTACGGACGTCAGCGCGGGGAGCCCTCCTGCAGCGGCAGTCGCCAGTCCTGTCCCGTGAGGGCGACCCCGTACGAGCGGTGCGGGCGCTCGGCGACCAGGGTGAAGCCGGCGTGCAGGTAGAGGGAGCGCGCGGAGGTCAGCACGTCGTTGGTCCACAGGACGAGCTCGCGGTAGCCGACCGAGCGGGCGAAGGCCACGACGGCGTCCACGAGGAGGGTGCCGATCCCGTGGCCGCGGCCGGCGGGCTCCACCAGGAGCAGCCGCAGCCGCGCGGTGCCGGGCGCGGCGTCCTCCCGTACGCACATCACCGAGCCGGCCGGGCGGCCGTCCAGTTCGGCGATCCAGACCCGTTCCAGGTACGGGTCGTGGTCCTCGGCGAAGTCCGCGACGATCCGGGCCACCAGGCCCTCGAACTCGCTGTTCCAGCCGTACTCCGCGGCGTACAGGGCGCCGTGCCGCTGCACGATCCAGCCCAGGTCGCCGGGCTCGGGGGCCCGCAGCCGCACGGGTGCCTTCTCGGGCGTGTCCATGGCGTCCGAGGATAGCGTGCGGGGCGCCGGCGGGGGATGGGCGCGGAGGGTGCGCGAAGGGCGGTCCGGGTGCGGCTCCCGCCGTCTTCCGGACCGCCCTCGGCGCACCCGCGGGGCGTTACGCCGAACGGGTCACTTCTTGCCGCCGCCGAGGATCTGGCCCAGCAGGTCCCCGAGTCCGCCGCCGGAGGCCGGGGCGGCGCCGGGAGCCGGGGCCGCCCCGGGGGCGCCGCCGGCCGTGGGGGCCCCCGCGGCCTTGCCGGAGGCCGCACGCTTGGCGAAGACCGCCAGCAGCACCGGGATCAGCAGCTCGATGACGCGGCTGATGGTGGGCGCGGGGATGCCGGTCTTCTTCGAGACGGCGTTGGCCACCGGCCTGCTGACCTTGGCGAGCACCCCGGCCATCATCCCGCCGGACAACATCCCGCCCAGGCCGCCGCCCAGGGTGGACACGCCCTGCAGCGGGGGCTCCGCCACCTCGGCGAGGGCCTGGCGGACCTCGACGCCGTCGTCGTCGTCGGCCGCCGCCTTCTCCTGCAGACCGCCGGTCATGGCGCCGACCGTCTCGGCGACGGTGTCGCGGGCGCCGTTGGTGTCCGTGCCGAGGAGCCCGGCGATCTCGGTCAGCTTGTCGTCGCCGAGTTCGTGGAGCACGTCGTCCTGGAATGAAGGTTCGCTCATGAGGGAAACGCTACTTCTGCGGTGATTTGACGGCATCTCGGACCCTCCTCCGGTAACGGAACGGCAAAGCTCCGGATCCGGGTGCAACCCTGCGCGGGAATCGCGGGTCGTATGGTGCGTCGGGACTTTCGGGAGGGGATCTGGGGGGATCGGGAAGTCCGACACGGGAGGGGTAACCGTGAGGGGGTCCGGCCGCGAGGCCGGGCCCCCTTCTGGTGTCCCGGACCCGTCCGCCTGGTGTCCCGTGCCTGTCTGCCCACGGTTTTCCACAGGGCGTCCCGCGCTGTCGGCGCCGGACGGTAGCTTTCGGTCCATGGCAGCGGACGGGGCGGCAGCGGTACAACCGGCGGTGGT
Organism: Streptomyces sp. NPDC002044; assembly: GCF_040296725.1. Lineage (NCBI taxonomy): Bacteria > Bacillati > Actinomycetota > Actinomycetes > Kitasatosporales > Streptomycetaceae > Streptomyces > Streptomyces sp. NPDC002044. Next base: position 20,581 of record NZ_JBEOXU010000049.1, on the reverse strand, counting down.
CGACGGGGTGCTCGAGCGCATCACCTACGCCAATGAGGACACCGGGTACACGGTCGCCCGCGTCGACACGGGCCGCGGTAGCGGCGACCTCCTCACCGTCGTCGGCTCGCTCCTCGGCGCGCAACCCGGCGAGTCCCTCCGGATGGAGGGCCGCTGGGGCTCCCACCCGCAGTACGGCAGGCAGTTCACGGTGGAGAACTACCGCACCGTGCTCCCCGCCACCATCCAGGGCATCCGGCGCTACCTCGGCTCCGGCCTGATCAAGGGCATCGGCCCGAAGATCGCGGACCGGATCGTGGAGCACTTCGGCACCGACACCCTCGACGTCATCGAGGACGAGCCGAAGCGGCTCATCGAGGTGCCGGGGCTCGGCCCCAAGCGGACCAAACTGATCGGCGCCGCCTGGGAGGAGCAGAAGGCCATCAAGGAGGTCATGGTCTTCCTCCAGGGGGTCGGCGTCTCCACCTCCATCGCCGTGCGCATCTACAAGAAGTACGCCGACGCGTCCATCTCCGTGGTGAAGAACCAGCCCTACCGGCTCGCCGCCGACGTCTGGGGCATCGGATTCCTCACCGCCGACCGCATCGCCCAGGCCGTCGGCATCCCGCACGACAGCCCCGAACGGGTCAAGGCCGGCCTCCAGTACGCCCTGTCGCAGTCCACCGACCAGGGGCACTGCTTCCTGCCCGAGGACCGGCTCATCGCCGACGGGGTCAAGCTGCTCCAGGTGGACACCGGACTGGTCATCGACTGCCTCGCCGAGCTCGCCGCGGACCCGGAGGGCGTCGTACGGGAGCCGGTGCCCGACCCGCAGGGCGGGCCGGACCCGCTGACCGCCGTGTACCTGGTCCCCTTCCACCGCGCCGAGCTGTCGCTGGTCGGGCAGGTGCGCCGGCTGCTGAACGCCGAGGACGACCGGATGCCCGGCTTCCGGAACGTGGACTGGGACAAGGCCCTGGGCTGGCTCGCCTCGCGGACCGGGGCCTCGCTCGCCCCCGAACAGCGGGACGCGGTGAAGCTGGCCCTGACCCGCCGGGTCGCCGTCCTGACCGGCGGGCCCGGCTGCGGCAAGTCCTTCACCGTGCGCTCGATCGTCGAGCTGGCCCGGGCCAGGAAGGCCAAGGTCGTGCTCGCCGCCCCCACGGGACGGGCCGCCAAGCGGCTCTCGGAACTCACCGGGGCCGCGGCCTCCACCGTGCACCGGCTGCTGGAGCTCAAGCCGGGCGGGGACGCGGCGTACGACCGGGAACGGCCGTTGGACGCGGACCTGGTCGTCGTCGACGAGGCGTCGATGCTGGACCTGCTGCTGGCCAACAAGCTCGTCAAGGCCGTGGCGCCGGGCGCGCACCTGCTGCTGGTCGGGGACGTGGACCAGCTGCCGTCGGTCGGCGCGGGGGAGGTGCTGCGGGACCTGCTGGCCGAGGGCGGCCCGGTGCCCGCCGTACGGCTGACCCGGATCTTCCGGCAGGCCCAGCAGTCCGGGGTGGTCACCAACGCCCACCGGATCAACACCGGCCTGCCGCCGATCACCGACGGACTGCCGGACTTCTTCCTCTTCGCCGAGGAGGACACGGAGGCGGCCGGGGCGCTGGCCGTGGACGTGGCCGCCCGCCGGATCCCCGCCCGGTTCGGACTCGACCCGCGCCGCGACATCCAGGTGCTCGCCCCGATGCACCGCGGCCCGGCCGGCGCCGGAAACCTCAACGCCCTGCTCCAGCAGGCCATCACGCCGGCCCGGCCGGACCTCCCGGAGAAGCGCTTCGGCGGCCGGGTCTTCCGGGTGGGCGACAAGGTCACCCAGATCAGGAACAACTACGAGAAGGGCGCCAACGGCGTCTTCAACGGGACGCTCGGCGTCGTCACCGCCCTCGACACGGACGAACAGCGCCTGACGGTGCGGACGGACGAGGACGAGGAGATCGGGTACGAGTTCGCCGAACTCGACGAGCTGGCCCACGCGTACGCCGTCACCATCCACCGTTCCCAGGGGAGTGAATATCCGGCCGTGGTGATCCCGGTCACCACCGGCGCTTGGATGATGCTCCAGCGCAATCTGCTCTACACGGCGGTGACCAGGGCGAAGAAACTGGTCGTCCTCGTCGGGTCCCGGAAGGCCCTGGGGCAGGCGGTGCGTACGGTTTCCGCAGGCAGGAGGTACACGGCGGTCGCCGCCCGGCTGTCGGGCCGGATACCGGTGGGAAACATCACCTAGATGATCGATCATTTGGGGTTCCCGGCGCCGGTGCGAAGGGGCAGGATGAGCAGCTTGGCGGCACTCAGTGCCGTCGAGAAGACCAAATGCCGACCCCGAGTGCACTCTCCTGCGCCAAATGGGGGAAGGTAGAGGCAGTCAGGGCACCTCGAAGAAGAGGCACTACGTCGGTGAGGGATGACGTGAGCGACAACTCTGTAGTACTCCGGTACGCGGACGGTGAATACACCTACCCGGTGGTCGAGAGCACCGTCGGTGACCAGGGCTTCGACATCTCGAAGCTGCGGGCCCAGACCGGGCTCGTCACGCTGGACAGTGGCTACGGCAACACCGCGGCGTACAAGTCCGCGATTACCTACCTCGACGGCGAGCAGGGGATCCTGCGCTACCGCGGCTACCCGATCGAGCAGCTGGCCGAGCGTTCGACCTTCATCGAGGTCGCGTACCTGCTGATCAACGGGGAGCTGCCGACCGTCGACCAGCTCGCGTCGTTCCGCAACGAGATCACCCAGCACACGCTGCTGCACGAGGACGTGAAGCGCTTCTACGACGGCTTCCCGCGTGACGCGCACCCGATGGCGATGCTGTCCTCCGTGGTCAGCGCGCTGTCGACGTTCTACCAGGACAGCCACAACCCGTTCGACGAGAAGCAGCGCCACCTCTCGACGATCCGCCTGCTGGCCAAGCTGCCGACGATCGCGGCCTACGCGTACAAGAAGTCGGTCGGCCACCCGGTGGTCTACCCGCGCAACGACCTCGGCTACGTCGAGAACTTCCTGCGCATGACGTTCTCCGTGCCGGCCCAGGAATACGACCTGGACCCGGTCGTGGTCTCCGCGCTCGACAAGCTGCTGATCCTGCACGCGGACCACGAGCAGAACTGTTCGACCTCCACCGTGCGTCTGGTCGGCTCCTCGCAGGCGAACATGTTCGCCTCGATCTCCGCCGGCATCTCGGCCCTGTGGGGCCCGCTGCACGGTGGCGCCAACCAGTCCGTCCTCGAGATGCTGGAAGGCATCAAGAACGACGGCGGCGACGTCGACGCCTTCATCCGCAAGGTGAAGAACAAGGAAGACGGCGTCCGCCTCATGGGCTTCGGACACCGCGTCTACAAGAGCTTCGACCCCCGGGCGAAGATCATCAAGGCCGCGGCGCACGATGTCCTCTCGGCACTCGGCAAGAGCGACGAGCTGCTCGACATCGCGCTCAAGCTGGAAGAGCACGCGCTGGCCGACGAGTACTTCGTCTCGCGCAACCTCTACCCGAACGTGGACTTCTACACCGGTCTCATCTACCGGGCCATGGGCTTCCCGACCGAGATGTTCACCGTGCTCTTCGCGATCGGCCGCCTTCCCGGCTGGATCGCCCAGTGGCACGAGATGATCAAGGAGCCGGGTTCCCGCATCGGCCGCCCGCGTCAGATCTACACCGGCGAGGTCCTGCGCGACTTCGTTCCCGTAGAGAGCCGCTGAGCCACCGGCCGGGGCCTGCGGGCCGCGGCGGCATCCGCGCGCCGAACACAGGCACGCACAGGCAGGGAGAAGCGCCCCGCCGTCGATCCCCCCACGGGTCGACGGTCGGGGCGCTTTCCTTTCCCCGGTACGGATTCCCCCCACGGGATCCGATCCGGGGCGTCGGTGTCTGCCGGGACCCGTTCGGGTCGGGAGGGCCGCTCAAGGCTTCCCGCGGCACGCGTCCCGGCCGGCCGATGCCACGGACATCCCCCAAGACGTCCGTGAGACGTCCCCCAAGACGTCCCTGGCATCGCCCCATTAGACCCACGACGACCCCGGATGGTTACGTCGCGATCACTGTGATCTGCGTCTCGCGTGAAGGAACTGTGGCGGGGATGCGAAGGTGATCCACTAGCGGAAGGACCGCAACCGGAGGCTGTTGGTCACCACGAAGACCGAGGAGAAGGCCATCGCGGCCCCCGCGATCATCGGGTTGAGCAGTCCTGCGGCCGCCAGCGGCAGGGCCGCCACGTTGTAGCCGAAGGCCCAGAACAGGTTCCCCTTGATCGTGGACAGGGTCCGGCGGGACAGCCGGATCGCGTCGGCCGCCACCCTCAGGTCGCCCCGTACGAGGGTCAGGTCGCCCGCCTCGATGGCCGCGTCGGTGCCCGTGCCCATGGCCAGGCCCAGGTCCGCCTGGGCCAGCGCGGCCGCGTCGTTGACCCCGTCGCCGACCATGGCGACCGTACGGCCCTCGGCCTGAAGCCGCTTGACCACGTCCACCTTGTCCTGCGGCAGCACCTCGGCGATCACCTCGTCGATGCCCACGGCGCGGGCCACCGTCTCGGCCACGGCCTTGTTGTCGCCGGTCAGCAGCACCGGCGTCAGCCCGAGCGCGCGCAGCCGGGCCACCGCCTCGGCGCTGGTCTCCTTGACCGCGTCGGCCACGGTCAGCACCCCGCGCGCCGCTCCGTCCCAGGCCACCAGGACGGCGGTGTCGCCCGCGGCCTCGGCGGCCGCCAGGACCCCGGCGAGCGCCTGGGGCAGCGCGATCGACCGCTCGGCCAGCAGCCGGGCGCGGCCCACCAGGACGGCGTGGCCCTCCACCTCGCCCCGGACGCCCAGTCCGGCGAGGTTCTCGAAGCCCTCCGGCGTCGGCAGGCCACCGGGAAGGCCGACGGCGCCCGCCGCGACGGCCCGGGCGATCGGGTGCTCGGAGGCGTGCTCCAGCGCTCCGGCCAGGCGGAGCAGCTGCGAGGGGTCGACGCCCTCGGCGGGGTGGACGCCGGTCAGCGCCATGCGGCCGGTGGTGACCGTACCGGTCTTGTCCAGGACGACGGTGTCCACGCGGCGGGTGGACTCCAGCACCTCGGGGCCCTTGATCAGGATGCCGAGCTGCGCTCCCCGGCCGGTGCCGACCATCAGCGCGGTCGGGGTGGCCAGGCCCAGGGCGCACGGGCAGGCGATGATCAGGACGGCCACGGCGGCCGTGAAGGCGGCGGTGGGGTTGTCGGTGGCGAGCAGCCAGCCGACCCAGGTGCCGAGCGCGAGGACGAGGACGACCGGGACGAAGACGGCGGAGATCCGGTCGGCGAGGCGCTGTACCTCCGCCTTGCCGTTCTGCGCGTCCTCGACGAGCCGCGCGATCCGGGCCAGCTGGGTGTCGGAGCCGATCCGGGTGGCCTCGACGACCAGGCGCCCCGAGGTGTTGACGGTGGCGCCGGTGACGACGTCCCCCGGGGCCACCTCGACCGGGACCGACTCGCCGGTCAGCATGGAGGCGTCGACGGCGGAGTCACCCTCGACGACCGTGCCGTCGGTGGCGATCTTCTCGCCGGGGCGGACGACGAACCGGTCGCCGACCGCGAGGGAGCCCACCGGTACGCGGACCTCGGAGCCGCCGCGCAGGACGGCGACGTCCTTGGCGCCGAGCCGCAGCAGGGCCTTGAGGGCCGCGCCGGACTTCCGCTTGGCGCGCGCCTCCAGGTAGCGGCCGAGCAGGATGAACGTGACGACGCCGGCCGCGACCTCCAGGTAGAGGGCGGAGGAGCCGTCGTTCCGGGAGATCGTGAGGTCGAAGCCGTGCCGCATGCCGGGCATGCCCGCGTGGCCGAAGAACAGGGCCCACAGGGACCAGGCGAAGGCGGCGAGCGTGCCGACCGAGACCAGGGTGTCCATGGTGGCGGCGCCGTGCCGGGCGTTGGTCCAGGCGGCCTTGTGGAAGGGCAGGGCGCCCCAGACGACGACGGGGGCGGCGAGCGTCAGGGAGAGCCACTGCCAGTTGTCGAACTGGAGCGCCGGGACCATCGAGAGCAGTACGACGGGGGCGGCGAGGACGGCCGAGACGAGCAGCCGGGTGCGGAGCGCGGCCGACTCGGGGTCGGCCGCCTCCGGTGCGCCGTCCGCTCCGGTTCCCGGGCCCTCCGCGGCCTGTGGCTGCGGCTGCGGCGGCGGGGGTTCCTCGGCGGTGTACCCGGTCTTCACGACGGTTTCGATCAGATCGGCGACCCGGACGTCACCCGCGTACGAGACCTTGGCCTTCTCGGTGGCGTAGTTCACCGTCGCGGTGACCCCGTCCATCCGGTTCAGCTTCTTCTCGATGCGGGCCGCGCAGGAGGCGCAGGTCATTCCGCCGATCGTGAGCTCGACCGCCGCTATGGGTCCGTCGTGCACTGTGCTGGTCATGTTCCGGGCTCCAGGGGGAGGGCCGGGCGGTACGGAACCAGTATGAGCTGGCCGGTGCCGCCCGGCGGGGTGCTGCGGGTGCTTCGGGGGGCGGGATGCCGCCCGGGTGGGGAGCGGTGGCGCCGGTTACGGCTGGGCGGGGCCGGCGAACGCGTAGCCCGCCTCGTCCACGGCGGCGCGTACGTCCTCGTCCGCCAGCGGGGCCGCGGAGACCACGGTGACCTCGCCGGTCGCGGCGACGGCCTTGACCGAGCTGACGCCGGGCAGGGCGGAGAGCTCCGTGGTCACCGCGCCCTCGCAGTGCCCGCAGGTCATGCCGGTCACGCGGTAGACGGTGGTGGTCTGGGTGTCCGTCTCGGCGGTCATGTCGTTCTCCTCATGAGGGGTGGGTCCGGTCACCGGGGGCGGCGGATTTCTCCAGCCTGTTCCTCCGACCCTTCGAGACTATACCCCTAGGGGGTATCGAAGCGAGGATGCGCGTCCGGTCTTTTGAGGTGGACGATACGGGCGAGGTATATGTAAATGGCGGATATGGATCAACCGGGCACCCTCGTTCTGATCATGGCCGCCGCCGTGCTCGCCCCGCTCCTCGCCTACGGGTTCTCGCGCTGGCTGGCCGTGCCGCTGGTCATCTTCGAGATCCTGCTCGGCATCCTCATGGGGCCCGACGTGCTCGGATGGGCGAGCTCCGGACAGGTGATCGACGTACTGAGCCAGCTCGGCCTGGCGATGCTGATCTTCCTGGCGGGCTACGAGGTCCAGTTCGACCGGATCAAGGGGGACACCCTCAAGCGCTCGGTGTGGGCCTGGACGATCACGCTCGTCCTGGGGCTCGGGGCCGGGATCCTGCTCTCCGACGGGGGTGGCTTCGACAAGGGCGTCTACATCGGCACCGCGCTGACCAGCACCGCGCTCGGCGCCATCCTGCCGGTGCTCAGGGACGCCGGGGACCTCAAGAGCCGGTTCGGCACGGTGATGATGGCGATGGGGTCGGTCGGCGAGTTCGGGCCGATCATCGCCATGGCGCTGCTGCTGAGCGGGCGGGCGCCGGCCCGCTCGGCGGCCCTGCTGGTGGCCTTCGGCCTGCTGACGGCGGCGGCCGTGTTCTGGGCGCTGCGGCCCAAGCCCCCGTGGTTCTCCCGCGTCATCGCCAAGACCCTGCACAGCAGTGCGCAGTTCGCGGTACGGCTGGTGATGCTGATGCTGGTGGGCATGCTGGCGCTGGCCCAGGCGATGGGGCTCGACATCCTGCTCGGCGCCTTCGCGGCCGGACTGATCACCCGGCTGGTGCTCCAGGGGGCCGCGCCGGAGAGCAGCGGGACAGTGCTGTCGAAAGTCGAGGCGCTCGGCTTCGGCTTCCTGGTGCCGCTGTTCTTCGTGGTCACCGGGATCGGGTTCGACCTGGAGGCGCTGCTCGGGGGCGGGTGGGCGCTGCTCCTGGTCCCGGTGTTCCTGCTGCTCTTCCTGGTGGTGCGGGGGCTTCCGATGTGGCTGCTGGCCCCGCGGGACCTCGGGCGGCGCGACCGGTCGGCCCTGGTGCTGTTCGGTTCCACCGCGCTGCCGCTGGTCGTCGCCATCACCACGATGGGGGTGCAGGACGGGAAGGTCGAGCCGGGGGAGGCGGCGGCGCTGGTGGGGGCGGGGATGCTGTCCGTACTGGTGTTTCCGCTGGTGGGGCTGCGGCTGCGAGCGGGCTCCGGGGCGGGGGGCGGGGCCGGGACGGGGGAGGAGCCGGGGCCGGGGGAGGGGTCGGGGCCGGGCGGCCGACGCCCGGACCGGGTCACCGGGAGCGAGTCGTGGTGACCATGGGTTCCAGGTAGCGGAGCAGGACGGTCTTCAGCTCGGCGGTGTAGGCGGCGCGCTCCGCGCCCTCGTGGGCGAGGATCAGGTCCAGCGACGACTTGAAGATGCCCAGGATCATGTTCGAGGTGTGGGTGAGCTCGGCCGGCGTGGCCGCGGGGGCGAAGCCGTGCAGGACGGCCTCGATCCGGGTGAGCAGGTTGCAGTGCAGCTCCTCGTGCTCCTGTGTGATGCCCGGGACGCCGGAGCCGTGCATCAGCGCCCAGAACGCCGGGTTCTCGCAGTTGAAGGCGATGACCGGGTCCAGGACGGCGTCCAGCAGCTCGGGCAGGGGCCGGCCCAGGTTCTCGGGCAGGAAGGCCTGGCCGTGCGTCTCGTGGGCGCTCCGGAGCAGCCGGCCGCCCAGCTCGATCGCGATGGCCTCCTTGTTCGGGAAGAACTGGTAGAGCGTGCCCGGCGAGACCCCGGCCTCGCGCGCGATGGCGTTGGTGCTGGCCGCGGCGTATCCGGTACGGCAGAACACGCCCGCGGCGGCTGCCAGGAGCTGGCTGATCCGCCGCTCACCGCGGGCTTGGCGGCGGCGGGGGGCGGTGGCCGCGGCCGTGGTCGTGCTCGCGGCCGTCTCCGTGTTTGCGGCCGTGTCCGCAGCCGTGTCCGCGGCCGTGTCCGCGGCCGTGTCCGCGGCCGTGTCTTTGTCGGACGGCGCCGGTGTTCCCGCTTCTTCTGGCGTTTTGTCCTGGGGTGTCCCCGGCATGTCCAATCCCTTGCTTCCCGTGGGTGATTGACAAACACGAGGGGTCGCTCGCATTCTGAGTGAACGCGAGCGACTGCTCGTATTCGCCAGTGTATTCAGCCTGGCAATCAGGTGAAGGGGACACCGAGTCATGTCCGAAGTCAAGAATCCGCCGCCGCCCGGGGAGAGCGGCAGGTGGACCCGGATCGTCACGGCCCGGCCGCGGCTCTCGCTGCTGCTCGCCCTGGTCGTGACGGCCCTGGCCGTGTTCGCGGGAGGCGGCGTCGCCGACCGGATGGGCAGCGGCGGCTGGGAGGACCCGGACGCCCAGTCCACCCGCGCGGCCTCGGTCCTGGAACGCGAGTTCCCCGGCTCCCAGCCCAACCTGCTGCTGCTCGTCCAGGCCCGGGACGGCGCCGCCGCCGGAGTGGACGATCCCGCCGTCGCGGCCGAGGCGGAGCGGCTGACGGTGCGCCTCGCCGCCGAGCGGGGGGTCGCCGGCGTCGGCTCGTACTGGCGCACGCCGTCACCCGCGCTGCGCTCCGGGGACGGCGGGCAGGCGCTGATCGCCGCCCGGGTGACGGGCGACGAGAAGACCGCCACCCGGGTGCTCGACCGGCTCGCCCCGCGCTACCAGGGGGACCACGGACCGGTCAGGGTCTCCCTCGGCGGGCAGGCCGCGGTCCAGCGGGAGGTGACCGCGACGATCCAGGAGGACCTGCTGCGCGCCGAACTGATCGCCCTGCCGGTGACGCTCGTGCTGCTCGTCCTCGTCTTCGGCAGCGCGGTGGCCGCCCTGCTGCCGCTCGGCGTCGGGATCGTGGCCGTCCTCGGGACGAACGCGGTGCTGCGCGGCCTCACCGAGTTCACCGACGTCTCGGTCTTCGCCCAGAACCTGACCACCGCCCTCGGGCTCGGACTCGCCATCGACTACGCCCTGTTCATCGTGCGGAGGTTCCGCGAGGAACTCGCCGCGGGCCGGGACCCGGCCCGCGCCGTCGGGGCGACGCTGCGCACCGCCGGCCGCACCGTGCTGTTCTCGGCGCTGACCGTCGCCGTCTCGCTCTCGGCGATGCTGTTCTTCCCGATGTACTTCCTGCGGTCCTTCGCCTACGCCGGGGTCGCGGTCGTCCTGCTGGCGGCGGGCGCCGCGCTGATCCTGCTGCCCGCGGCCCTGGTCCTGCTGGGCCACCGGGTCAACTCCCTGGACCTGCGCGCGCTGTGGCGCCGGGGCCGGCGTACCGCAGGAGCGCCGGAGGCCGGGGAGAGCGGCCGGGGCTGGGCGCGGACGACCGCGCTGGTGATGCGGCGCGCCCCGCTGTTCGCGGTGGCCACCACCGCGGGGCTGCTGCTGCTCGGCCTGCCCTTCCTCGGGGTGAGGTTCGGCACCGTGGACGACCGGCAGCTGCCGGCGACCGCCGCGTCGCACCTGGTCCAGCAGCAGATCCGGGACGGCTTCCCGGGCAGCCCCGGAGGCGGGCTGATCGTGCTGGCCGAGGGGGCGGCGGGACCCGAGGACCTCACCGCGTACCGGGACCGGCTGGGCGCACTGCCCGGGGTGGTCCGGATCGACGGCCCGGTGAGCGCCGGCCCCGGCTCGCCGTACGCCTACTTCTCGGTGGCCGCCGACGGCGAGGCCGTGGGCCCGGGAGCACAGGACCTCGTCGGCGAGGTGCGCAAGGTGGACGCGCCCTTCGAGACGTCCGTGACCGGACAGGCGGCGGTCCTCGTGGACGCCCAGGACGCCATAGCGGAGGAACTCCCCGCCGCCCTGGCCCTGGTGGTACTGGCCACGCTGCTGCTGGTGTTCCTGCTCACCGGCAGCGTCCTGATACCCGTCCAGGCGATCCTGCTCAACGCGCTGAGCCTGACGGCGATGTTCGGGGCGGTGGTGTGGGTCTTCCAGGAGGGCAACCTCTCGGGCCTGCTCTCCTTCACCTCGACCGGTGACATAGAGACCACGCTGCCGGTGCTGATGTTCTGCATCGCCTTCGGACTCTCCATGGACTACGGGGTGTTCCTCATATCCCGGATCAAGGAGGAGTACGACCGCACCGGGGACCACGAGGGAGCCGTGAGCGCGGGACTGGCCCGCACCGGCGGACTGATCACCGCGGCCGCCGTGATCCTGGCGGTGGTGATGGTGGCCATCGGCACCTCGCGGGTGACCAACACCAAGATGCTGGGGCTCGGGATCGCCCTGGCGGTCCTGATGGACGCCATGGTCGTACGGAGCCTGCTGGTTCCCGCGGTCATGAAGCTGACCGGGAAGGCCACCTGGTGGGCGCCGGGCCCGCTGCGCCGGATGCACGCGCGGTTCGGGCTGAGCGAGGGGGAGCCCGCCGCTCCGGGGCCCGGTCCGCAAACGGGTCCCGAGGCGGGCCGGGATCCGGGTCCGGACCCCGGGGCGGGGTCCGGGGCGGGGTCCGGAGGGGCTGAGCGGATACCGGCCGGGGCCCGGTAGGCCCGGTAGGCCCGGCCCCGGGCCACCGGGCGGTGGCGGGGTCCCGGCCGGGGACGGTCAGTCGTCGCGGCGGCCCCGGTTGCCCGGGCGGCGGGACACCCAGGTGCGGATGGTGTCGGCGTACCAGTAGGGCTTTCCGCCCTCCACGTGGTCGGGTGCGGGAAGCAGCCCGTGCTTGCGGTAGGAGCGGACGGTGTCCGGCTGGACCCGGATGTGGGCGGCGATCTCCTTGTACGACCACAGCTGTCGGTCGCTCATGCACGACACCTCCTTGTCCACGCCGCGGGGCCGGCCGGGAGGCCGTCGGGGGAGCCGGCGCGTGGACACTGACGATCACTCGAGTTGTGCCCGGGGAACGACGCAGGGTGAGGGCAGGGGAGGGGCTGTAGACCGCCTGTGACGGAAACCCCGCGTAATGCGGATATGTGTGACACAAGCGGGACCCCTGTGACAGATGCGACACACCGGTCCGGCGGCGGCGCGGCCCGCCGGGCCGGAGCGGGGGTCAGCGGTACAGGGGCGGACGTTCCACCAGTTCGACCGTGGTCCGCACGCCGCCGCGCGCCGCCGTCAGGCCCGCCTCCGAGACGGCCGACGCCGCGTACCCGTCCCAGGCGTCCGGTCCGGCCACCCGGCCCCGCGCGGCCGCGGCCACCCAGCTCCGCAGCTGCCGGTCGTAGGCGTCGGCGAAGCGCACCGTGAAGTCCTGCGGGATCTCCCCGCCCCACCGGCCCGCCGCCTGTACGACCATCGCGTGCCCGTCTCCGATCCGGGCGCTGCCGGACTCGCCGACCGCCTCGCACCGCACCTGGTACCCGACACCGCAGTTGACGAAGATCTCCACGTCGACGACGGCGCCGCCGGAGGTCTCCAGCAGGACCAGCCGCGGGTCCCGCAGCCCCTCCGGCGCCGCCGAGGAGGGGGTGGGGGAGAGGACGGACACCGCGGTGACCTCCTGCCCCAGCAGCCAGCGCGCCGCGTCCACCTCGTGCACCACGGAGTCCGTGATGAGCATGTCGCTGGTGAAGAAGGCGGGGGAGGCCGCGTTGCGGTGCCGGCAGTGGAGGAAGAGCGGCCGGCCGATCCCGCCCGCGTCCAGCAGCTCCTTCAGCCGCTCGTACTCGGCGTCGTACCGCCGCATGAACCCGACCTGCACCAGGCGCCGCCCCAGCCGCTGTTCGGCCTCCATGATCCGCAGGGCGCCCGCCGGGTCCGGGGTCAGCGGCTTCTCGCACAGCACCGGCAGCCCCCGCTCCAGGGCCGCCAGGACGGCCTCCTCGTGGGCCGGCCCGGGGGAGGCGATCAGGACCGCGTCCACCCCGGGCGCGGCTATCGCGGCCGCCGGGTCGGTGTACGCGCCGGCCCCGTCCAGGGCGCCCGCCACCTCCTTGACCCGGTCCCCGTCCGGATCCGCCAGGGCCACCACCCTGGCCCCGCCGACGGTCCGTCCGATCCGTCGGACGTGGTCCGTGCCCATCTTCCCGGTGCCGATGACGGCGATGCCGAGCGTGCTCATGTGGTGATTCCCTTCCGGAGGGTCAGCGGGCGCCGCAGGAGCGCAGGTAGGCCAGGGTGCGCCGGGCGATCGGCAGCGGCCGGCCGGGCGGGCAGGGGTACATGTCCTGCTCCACGATCGCGAACAGGTCCACCCCGAGCCGCTGGGCCGCCCGCAGCACCGGCTCCAGGGCCGGTACCCCCGACGGCGGTTCGCACATCACCCCGCGGGCGACCGCCGGGCCGAAGGGGAGCCCCTCCGCGACGACTTCGGCGAGGACGTGCGGGTCCACCTGCTTGAGGTGGAGGTAGCCGATCCGTTCCGCGAAGGTCTCCAGGGCCCGGACGCTGTCGCCGCCGCAGTACGCGTAGTGCCCGGTGTCCAGGCACAGGGAGACCAGGTCCGGGTCGGTGGCGTCCAGGAAGCGGGCCACGTTCTCCGGGGTGTCGACGTGGGTGTCGGCGTGCGGGTGCACGACGATCCGCAGTCCGTAGCGGTCCCGGACCTCCCGGCCCAGCCGCTCGGTCTGGGAGGCCAGGTCGCGCCACTGGGCGGCGGTCAGCGTGCGGTCCTCGCGCACCTCCCCTGTCTTGTCGTCCCGCCAGAAGGAGGGGATGACGACGAGGTGGGCCGCGCCCGCGGCCCGGGTGAGCGCCGCGATCCGCGACACGTGCTCCCAGGTGTCCTCCCACACGGCGGGCCCGTGATGGAGTCCGGTGAAGACGGTTCCCGCCGAGACGCGCAGCCCCCGCCGGGCCGTCTCCTCGGTGAGGCGGCCGGGATCGGTGGGCAGGTAGCCGTACGGGCCGAGTTCGATCCACTCGTACCCGGCGTCGGCGACTTCGTCGAGGAACCGCTCCCAGGGGGTCTGGAGAGGGTCCTCGGGGAACCAGACACCCCAGGAGTCCGGAGCCGAACCGATGCGGATACGGGTCAACGCGGGCGGGGAGGACGTCATAGCGGCCACCTTAGGGTGCGAGGCACGAGGGGGCGGCGAAGAGGACGGTGACGGCGGTGCGCAGAACGGCGTAGGGCGGTGCGTGCGGTGGCGTAGAGCGCGCACGGTCCGGCGCACGGGGCGGCGCGCGGCGCGGCCCACGGCGCGGCCCACGGCCCAGTGGGTGCGGCGCGTCGGGGAAGACGCCGCCACGACGCCGCGCAGGCGGCGCGCGACGGAACGGGAGACGACGAGGTGAACGAGCGAGTGGGAGGAGCGACCGTGACAGTGACCGGCGACCCGTTGGGCTTCGACCTGATCACGATGGGGCGGATCGGGGTGGACCTCTACCCGCTGACGACCGGCGTACCGCTCGCCGAGGCCGACACCTTCGGCAAGTTCCTCGGCGGCTCCCCGTCCAACGTGGCCGTCGCGGCCGCCCGCCTGGGGCGCCGGACCGCGGTGGTCACCCGCACCGGAGCCGACCCCTTCGGCGGGTACCTGCGCGCGGAGCTGCGCCGCCTCGGCGTGGACGACCGGTGGGTGTCCGAGGTCGAGGGGCTCCCCACCCCGCTCACCTTCTGCGAGATCTTCCCGCCCGACCGTTTCCCGCTCTACTTCTACCGCCTGCCCAAGGCGCCCGACCTGGAGATCGAGACCGACGAGCTGGACCTGGACGCGCTCCGTGCGGCCCGGGTCTTCTGGATGACGGGGACGGGCCTGAGCGAGGAGCCGAGCCGCTCCGCCACCCTCGCCGCGCTGGAGGCCCGCGGCCGCGCCGGGACCACGGTCTTCGACCTGGACTGGCGGCCGACGCTGTGGCGGGAGAAACCGGAGCCGTACTACGAACGGGCGCTGGCCCTGGCCACGGTGGCCGTCGGCAACCAGGAGGAGTGCGCCGTCGCCACCGGAGCGTCCGAGCCGTACGCGGCGGCGCGGGCGCTGCTGGCCGCCGGCGTGGAGCTGGCGGTCGTCAAACGGGGCCCGGACGGGGTACTGGCGGTCCACCGGGACGGCACGGTCGCCGACGTCCCGCCCGTACCGGTGGAGGTGGTCAACGGCCTCGGCGCGGGCGACGCGTTCGGCGGTGCGCTGTGCCACGGGCTGCTCGCCGGATGGGACCTGGAGCGGACGGTGCGGTACGCGAACGCGGCCGGCGCCATCGTGGCCACGCGGCTGGCCTGTTCCACCGCGATGCCGTTTCCCGACGAGGTGGAGGAGGTGCTCGGCCGTGCCGGTGGTGTCTGAGTGGGGGATGGAGTGGACGAGGCTGCTCGTGCTCGCCCTCGAACCGGGGGAGACGTACGCGCACCCGTGCGGGGACGCGGAGTGGATCGTGCTCCCGCTGTCCGGGTCCTGCCGGGTCGGCGGCCGGGAGGGGGGCCCGGACCCCGGATCCGGCGGCGGCGCGTACGACTTCGAACTCCGCGGCCGCCCGGGGGTGTTCGGCGGGCCCACCGACTTCGCGTACCTGCCCCGGGACGCGCACGCGAGCGTCACCTCCGCCGCGGGCGGCCGGTTCGCGCTCGCCGGGGCGCGCTGCGACCGCCGCCTTCCCGCCCGGTACGGCCCGGCCGCCGACGTCCCCGTCGAGCTGCGCGGCGCCGGGAACTGCTCCCGTCAGGTCAACAACTTCGCCGCCGCCGGCTCCTTCGCGTGCGACCGGCTCATCGCCGTCGAGGTGCTCACCCCCGGCGGCAACTGGTCCTCGTACCCGCCCCACAAGCACGACGAGGACCGGCCCGGCGAGGAGTCCCGGCTCGAGGAGATCTACTGGTTCGAGATCGCCCCTCACGGCGACACCCCCGGCATCGGGTACCAGCGGGTCAGCCCCTCCCCGGCCGGGAAGACCGACATCCTCACCGAGGTGCGCACCGGCGACGCCGTGCTCATCCCGGACGGCTGGCACGGCCCGTCCATCGCCGCGCCCGGGCACGACATGTACTACCTGAACGTGATGGCGGGCCCCGGCCGCACCCGGGAGTGGCTCATCCGGGACCACCCCGACCACGGCTGGATCCGCGCCACCTGGCCGGGTGCGGAGACCGACCCCCGGCTGCCCTTCCCCGGGGCGTCCCGTCCCGGGGCACCCTTCCCCGAGGCGGAGGCCCCCCGATGAGACTCACCGTCGCGCAGGCCCTCGTCCGCTTCCTCTCCCGCCAGTACACCGAGCGGGACGGGCAGCGCCACCGGCTGATCGCCGCCACCTGGGGGATCTTCGGCCACGGGAACGTCGCCGGCGTCGGGCAGGCGCTGCTGGAGGCGGGCCCGCAGGCGATGCCCTTCCTCCAGGGACGCAACGAGCAGGCCATGGTGCACGCGGCCGTCGGGTACGCCCGCCAGTGCGGGCGGCTCTCCGCGCACGCCGTCACCACCTCCATCGGGCCCGGCGCCACCAACCTCGTCACCGGAGCCGCCCTCGCCACCATCAACCGGATCCCGGTGCTCCTGCTCCCCGGGGACACCTTCGCGACCCGTCCCGCCGACCCCGTGCTGCAACAGCTGGAGGTGCCGTACGCGGGCGACGTCTCCGTCAACGACACCCTGCGGCCCGTCTCCCGCCACTTCGACCGCGTCACCCGGCCCGAGGCGCTGATCCCGGCGGCCCTGCAGGCCGTACGGGTGCTCACCGACCCCGTGCAGACCGGCGCCGTCACCCTCGCGTTGCCGCAGGACGTGCAGGCGCAGGCGTACGACTGGCCCGAGGAGTTCTTCGCCGAGCGGGTCTGGCGCGTGCGCCGGCCCCGGCCCGACCGGTCCGAGCTCGCCGCGGCCGCCACGGCCGTACGGGGCTCCGCGCGCCCCCTGATCATCGCCGGCGGCGGCATCCGCCACAGCGGCGCCCGGGCCGCCCTCGCGGCGTTCGCCGAGGCCACCGGCATCCCGGTCGCCGCCACACAGGCGGGCAAGGGCGCCCTCCCGCACGGCCACCCGGCCGATGTCGGCGGCATCGGGCACACGGGCACCGCGGCCGCCGCCGACCTCGCCCGGGAAGCCGACCTGGTGATCGCCGCCGGGACCCGGCTGACGGACTTCACCACCGCCTCCACGACCCTCTTCCAGAACCCCGCCGTCCGGTTCGTCGGCCTCAACCTGGACCCGTACGACGCCCACAAGCTCGCCGCCCGGCCGCTGGTCGCCGACGCCCGCGAGGGCCTCGACGAACTCCGGGAGGCGGTCCTCGGCCACCGCGTCGCCCCCGCGTACGAGGAGGCGTACCGGCGGGGCCGGGCCCGCTGGGAGGCCCGCGTCCACGCGGCCTACGCCGTACCCGCCGCCGACGAGGACCTCCCGCCCACCCAGACACAGGTGCTCGGGCTGCTCGACGCGCTCGTCGACGGCACGGACATCCTGGTCAACGCGGCCGGCTCGCTCCCCGGCGACCTGCACAAGCTGTGGCGGACCCGCTCGGCGGACCAGTACCACGTCGAGTACGGCTACTCCTGCATGGGCTACGAGATCCCGGCCGCGATCGGCGTGGCGCTCGCCGCGCCGGGCCGGCCCGTGTGGGCGCTCGTCGGCGACGGGACGTACCTGATGAACCCGACCGAGCTCGTCACCGCCGTCCAGGAGGGCGTCCCGGTCCGGGTGGTGATCCTCGACAACCACGGCTATGCCTCCATCGGCGGCCTGTCGCAGGCCGTCGGCGGGGAGGGCTTCGCCACCGCGTACCGCTTCCGGGCGCCCGACGCCTCGTACACGGGGGACCCCCTTCCGGTGGATCTCGCGGCGAACGCGGCCTCACTCGGGATGGCCGTCATCCGCGCCCGCACCGTGCGTGACCTGCGTGAAGCCCTCGCCGAGGCCCGCTCGGCGACGCGTCCCACATGTGTCTACGTACAGACCCGAACGCCCGACACTGTGTCGGGCCCACCCCCGGCACAGGCGTGGTGGGATGTTCCTGTGGCCGAGACCGCGACCCGTGAGGCGGCGGCCGAAGCCCGTGAAGCGTACGACCGGCAAGCCGCGCAGCGACGTCGCCATCTGTGAAGGAGCAAGGCATGAAGACCGTCAACCACTGGATCGGTGGCAAGACCGTCGAGGGCGCGTCGGGCAACTACGGCCCGGTCACCGACCCGGCCACCGGCGAGGTCACGACCCAGGTCGCGCTCGCCTCCGCCGAGGAGGTCGACGCGGCGGTACGGATCGCCCAGGAGGCGTACGCGTCCTGGGGCCAGTCCTCGCTGGCCGCCCGCACCAAGGTGCTGTTCGCCTACCGCGCCCTGCTCGACGCCAACCGCGACGCGATCGCCGAGCTGATCACCGCCGAGCACGGCAAGGTCCACTCGGACGCGCTGGGCGAGGTCGCCCGCGGCCTGGAGATCGTCGAGCTGGCCTGCGGCATCACCACCCAGCTCAAGGGCGAGCTGTCGACGTCCGTGTCCAGCCGCGTGGACGTCTCCTCGATCCGCCAGCCGCTCGGCGTCGTCGCGGGCATCACCCCCTTCAACTTCCCGGCGATGGTGCCGATGTGGATGTTCCCGCTGGCCGTGGCCTGCGGAAACACCTTCATCCTCAAGCCGAGCGAGAAGGACCCCTCGGCCGCGAACAAGCTGGCCCAGCTGGCCACCGAGGCCGGTCTGCCGGCGGGCGTCCTCAACGTCGTCCACGGTGACAAGGTCGCCGTCGACGCGCTCCTCGCCCACCCGGGCATCTCGGCCGTCTCCTTCGTCGGCTCCACCCCGATCGCCCGCCACATCCACACGACCGCTTCCGCCAACGGCAAGCGCGTCCAGGCGCTGGGCGGTGCCAAGAACCACATGCTCGTCCTCCCGGACGCCGACCTGGACGCGGCCGCCGACGCGGCCGTCTCCGCCGCCTACGGCTCGGCCGGCGAGCGCTGCATGGCGATCTCCGCCGTCGTGGCCGTCGGCTCCATCGCCGACACCCTCGTGGACAAGATCCGCGAGCGCGCCGAGAAGATCAAGATCGGCCCCGGCAACGACCCGGCCTCCGAGATGGGCCCGCTGATCACCGCCGCCCACCGCGACAAGGTCGCCTCGTACGTCGAGGGCGCGGCCGCCCAGGGCGCCGACGTGATCCTGGACGGCACCGGCTACACGGTGGAGGGCAACGAGAACGGCCACTGGATCGGCCTCTCCCTGCTCGACAACGTCACGACCGACTCCGACGCCTACCGCGACGAGATCTTCGGTCCGGTCCTGTGCGTCCTGCGCACCGCGACGTACGAGGAGGGCGTGGCTCTCATCAACGCCTCGCCGTTCGGCAACGGCACCGCGATCTTCACCCGCGACGGCGGCGCCGCCCGCCGCTTCCAGCTGGAGGTCGAGGCGGGCATGGTCGGCGTCAACGTGCCGATCCCGGTGCCGGTGGGCTACCACTCCTTCGGGGGCTGGAAGGACTCGCTCTTCGG
The DNA here is from genome assembly GCF_040296725.1 of Streptomyces sp. NPDC002044. Classification (NCBI taxonomy): domain Bacteria; kingdom Bacillati; phylum Actinomycetota; class Actinomycetes; order Kitasatosporales; family Streptomycetaceae; genus Streptomyces; species Streptomyces sp. NPDC002044. The sequence continues at coordinate 1,427 of NZ_JBEOXU010000049.1, read as the reverse complement.
CGACCACCACATCTACGGCAACGACGGCATTCACTTCTACACCCGCGGCAAGGTCGTCACCACCCGCTGGCCGGACCCCTCGGACGCCCCCGACGGCGTGGACCTGGGCTTCCCCCGCAACCACTGACGCGGGCCGCTGCCCACGCCCCTCGGAGCACCCCGAACCGCGGACCCCCGGCCCACCCTCACCGGCCGGGGGTTTCCGCTGCCCTCTCACCGGCCCCCGTCAGCGCACCCGGGCCACGTCCGGTGCGGAGGCGGGGAGCCGCGCGTCGCGGGCCCGGCGGCGGTGCAGCGCCCACAGGGCGGTGCAGGCCCCCGCGAGCACCAGCAGCGCGCCCGCCGCCGGCCACGGCACGGCGACGAAGTCCGCCTCGGCCGCGGAGACCAGATCGGGGTGGGCCGCCGCGCCCGCCGCGACGCGTACCGTCACCCAGTCGGACTGCGGCGCGTCCGGCCAGGGCTCCGTCAGCTCGACGCGCTGCCCCGGCAGGAGGACGAGCTTCAGCTCGCGGGCCGGCCGGTCCAGCACCTCGCGCCCGAACAACCCCTCGGCGGAGACGGTGACGCGGGGCTCGACGACGACGTTCCCCCGGTTGACCAGGGCGTACGTGATGGTCGCGCGGGCGTCCTGGATCCACGGCAGCGCCGGCGCGGACCGGCTGACCCGCACGTCCTGCACGCTCAGCCCCGCGGTCACCGGCCCGGGGACCCGGAAGTACAGCCGGGCGCCCACCGAGCGCTTCACCCCGACCTGGACCTTGCCCTCCTCGCGCACGCCCTCCACCTCGGTGTTCAGGACCACGATCCCGCCGACGTGGTCGCCGGGCGTCGCGTCCGACGGCACCTTCACGGTGAACGGGACGTCCTTGCGGCCCTTGGGAGGCACGGTGACCGTCCCCGCCGCCTCCGGCGCCAGGGCGATCCAGGTGCCGATGTCCTTGGGCTTCGTCTCCACGGGCAGCAGCGCGAAGGCGCCGCCCGACGGGGTGTTCACGGCGTCCGTGGCGAAGACCTGGAACGTCAGCTCCCGGTCGGAGGAGTTGATGATCGTCGCGCTGTCGGCGACGGCCGTCCCGGCCGCGCCCTGGTGGAAGAAGTACGCCCGGTCGGTCATCGCCGCACCGGCCGGCGGGGTCGGGAAGACCCCCCAGGTGCCGTTGTCCGCCGCCCTCGCGGCGGAGGCGGGGAGGAACAGGCCCGCGCCCAGCAGGAGCAGGCCGGCGAGCAGACCGTACAGAGGGGTGCGGGTGCGGGTGCGCATGGGCGGGTCTCCAGTCGCGGCGGACAGGGCGAAGGTGGTGGGGGGGGGGGGGGGCGCCCCCCCCCCCCCCGCGCCCGCGGGCCCCGGCAGGCGGTGGAGGATCGGATACACCACACCGTGCTGTGTGGGGGCATAGAACAAAGGGAGGGGGGCGAAACCGCGC
>NZ_JBEOXU010000048.1:0-41264 GCF_040296725.1 Streptomyces sp. NPDC002044 | reverse complement strand
GGCGGAACGAGGCCGCAAGGACGCGCCGGCCGTCGGTCTGAAGCTCGCCGAAACCGGCATCGCCTTCGACCTGGCCCTCTGCTCCACCGCGGCCCCGGATCCGACGGGCGCGCGGGCCCCGGAAGCCACCCGGCCCCCGGCCTCCGCGCCGCAGCCCCGTTCCGAGCTGCAGCCCCGCCCCGCGCCGTACGACCCGTCCGACGCGGCCGCCCCGTACGACCAGTCCGGGCCGGGCGAGCCGTACCCGGGCCCCCCGGGCCGCCCTGCCGAGGCGGATCCCGCCGCGCAGGCGCACACGCGGCCGTACCCCGCCCCGCAGGACCGGTCCGGGGCCCCGCTGCCCGCGCGGATCGCGCTGCCGCAGGGGTACCGGCAGGCCGACGCCCCGAACGGGGACCGGCCTTCGGCGGCGGGCTCCCCGGAGCCGGGACGCGCCGTACGGGGCTCCGAGCCGCCCCGGCAGGCGCAGGCCGGCAGCTGGGCCTCCCGGCCCCAGCCGGTCCCGGCACCCGCGCCGGTCCACCCCGCGCCCGTCCACCCCGCGCCGGGGCAGCCCGGTCCGCGGCCCGGCTGGGACGGACCGCGGACCGGGCTGGACGCCGAGCGGGCCCGGCAGACGCGGATGGCCGTCGTCGGGGCCGTCACCGAGCGGTGGGCCCCCGAGCAGGCCGGTCCCGTGCACGGGCACTGGCAGCTGGCGGCCCCGGTCGGCCCGGCGACCGACCTCTGGGCACTGGGCGCGCTGCTGTACCGCGCCGTGCAGGGGCACGCCCCGTACCCCGAGGACAGCGTCGCCGAACTCGTCGAGATGATCTGCGCGGAGCCGCCCGCCTTCGCGGAGGAGTGCGGCGCGCTGCGCCCGGTCGTCGAGTCGCTGCTGCGTCAGGACCCCACCGAGCGGCCCGACTTCGAGGAACTGCGCGGCTGGCTGCGCTCGCTCGTACGGTCCGCCCCCGAGCCGGAGGCCGGCTTCGGCTTCCTCCCGATGCCGGAGCCGGACCCCGCGCGGCTGCCCGTCGTCCGCCGGCGCGGTGAACTCCACGGGCGCCACCGCAATCCCGCGGGCCCCCGCAAGCCCCGTTCCCTCGGCCGGACCCTGCTCGTCGGGGTACTGGCCCTGCTCGCCGGGGCGGTGGCGTACGCGATGCTGTTCATGCCCCGGTCCGGTGAACCCGGCGGGCAGGCCGGCGCCGGGCCGACCCCGAGGGGACAGAGCCAGGGCCCCTCGCGGACGCCCGCCGGCACGCCCGAGCCGAAGCCGGCGCCCCAGACGACCACACCGCCCCCGACGGCGGCGCCGACCGTCCCGGCGCCGCCCGGCTACACCGTCCAGCAGGATCCGGAACACTTCCAGATCGCGGTGCCCGACGGCTGGGACCGCAACGGCATCAACGAGGCCGGCCAGGTCCGCTTCACGGAGGGGCAGTTCGTCCTGACCGTCGTGCCCGGACGGGACAAGGTCCAGGGCAACCCGGACCCGGAGGCGTACCAGAAGGACAAGGAGCCGGAGCTCAACCCCTACCGCAGCTCCACCTGGTCCTCCGTCGGCGACATCAAGAAGACCACGGTGGGCCAGCAGCTCCGCGTCACCGCCCGGTACACGTGGATCGACGGCAACGGGCGCAACGTCTTCGCGCGCAACTTCGTCGTGGCCCTCGGCGGGAGCTACCACGTGGTCATCGTCACCGGTCCGGAGGACGAGTCGGGCAAGGTGACCGAGGTCTTCGAGAAGGCCACGGCGAGTTACCGGGCGGGCGGTTGACGGTTCCCTGACGCCCGATCAGTACGGCGATTGCGTCACAGTGCTGTCTTTACGCGCCCGGGCGGTTCCGGCAGTGCCCGTGCGCTCCGTAATCTGTCCTGAAGCGCAGAGAGCGGCGGGGTTTCGTGGAACAGCAGACAGGTGGGGGCGCCGTCCTCGCGGGCCGGTACCGGCTCATCGAGCCGATCGGCAGCGGCGGCATGGGCAAGGTGTGGCGCGCTCATGACGAGCTGCTCCACAGGACCGTCGCGGTCAAGGAGCTGACGGCGGGTCTGTACGTGGCCCAGGCCGACCGGGAGGTCCTGCACGCCCGGACGCAGAAGGAGGCGCGGGCCGCGGCCCGCATCCAGCACCCCGCGGTCGTCACCGTGCACGACGTGCTGGAACACGACGACCGGCCGTGGATCGTCATGGAGTACATCGACGGCCCGTCCCTCGCGGAGGCGGCCAAGGCGGCCGGCCGGATCGAGCCCCGTGAGGCGGCCAGGATCGGGCTGCACGTCCTGGGCGCGCTGCGCGCCGCCCACGCCGTCGGCGTCCTGCACCGGGACGTGAAACCGGGCAACGTGCTGCTGGCCAAGGACGGCCGGGTGCTGCTCACGGACTTCGGGATCGCCGCGATCGAGGGCGACTCCTCCATCACGCGCACCGGCGAGATCGTCGGCTCCATCGACTACCTGGCCCCCGAGCGGGTCACCGGCGGGGCCCCCGACCCGTCGTCCGACCTGTGGTCGCTGGGCGCCACCCTGTACACGGCCGTCGAGGCCCGCTCGCCGTTCCGCCGCACCTCGCCGATCTCCAGCCTCCAGGCCGTGGTCAACGACGAGCCGCCGCCGCAGCGCCAGTCCGGGGCGCTGGGGCCGGTCATCACCGCCCTGCTGCGCAAGGACCCGGCCGAGCGGCCCTCGGCCGTGGAGACCGAGCGGATGCTGCTGGAGGCGATGGAGGGCCGGGAGCCGAAGGCGGCGCAGGCGTACGTACCCACGCGGGCGGTGACCACGGAGGAACTGGCCCCGGCACAGGACCCGCACGAGCGCCCGCAAGCCGAGGCGCGGAACGCCGCGACGCACGCCCCCCGGCCCCCGCAGGACCCCTCGGGGGACTCGGTCGCGACGGCCGCCCTCCCGGAGCAGGCCGCTTCCGGCGGCGGCGCGGTCCGGGGCCGCGTCCAGCGCGCCGCGGTGGTCGCCCTGGTGGCGGCGCTGCTCGGCGGCGGCGGTGTCTTCGGGGTGCTGAAGTACACCGGCGGGGGCGGGAAGGACGGCGGTACGGGCAAGAACGTGAGCGCCCCCGACCAGCAGAACGCGGGCGACGGCCCGAAGGCGAAGGAGCCCGCCGAGCCCCCGGCCGGCTGGAAGAGGGTCACCGACCCCACCGGCTTCACCCTCTTCGTCCCGGAGGGCTGGACGCGCCAGATGGACGGCGACCAGATCGACTACACCCCCGACAACGGGAAGCACTTCATCCGGATCGCCGCGGACCCCACCCCGGACTACGTGAACCCGTACGCGCACCTGCTCGACCTGGAGAAGCAGGTACAGAAGCGGACGGACTACAAGCAGCAGCGGCTCAACCAGAACACCTTCCGGGACAGCACCCGGTCCGCGCTGTGGGACTTCACCTGGACCGAGAAGGGGACGCACGCCGGTCCCCGGCGGGCCAAGGAGCAGATGTACATCGATCCGGACGGCACGGAGTACGCGATCTACATGTCGAGCCCGGCCGCCGACTGGAGCACGACCAGCCAGCAGTTCGACATCGTGCTCAGCGGCTGGGAGCCGCCCGCCACGGGGCAGTGACCCCGCCCGGCGCGCCGATCGCGCCAGCGATCACTGGCGGAAAAGGCAAAATCCGGTTACCCACGGGTACCCAAAGGCTCGTGGGCGCAATACGCTCACCGCCATGACGGACTCGCAGGCCCCCGCCGCCCCCCTCCGCGCCGCACCGCGGCCCACCAACCCGGTCGCCCCGGCCCCGGCGGGCGTCCGCACCGCCGCCGACGTGGTGACCCCCGACCTGGTCGCCCGGCTGACCCGCGGCATCATCGGCTCCGGCCGGACCGCCAACCACACCCCCTTCACCGGGGACCGGCTGGCCGAGCTGCCCGAGGCCACCCCCGAGGACGTCGCCGCGGCCTTCGACCGGGCCCGCGCCGCACAGCCCGCCTGGGCCGCCGTCCCCGTACGCAAGCGGGCCGCGGTGCTGCTCCGCTTCCACGACCTGGTGCTCGCCCGGCAGGCCGAGGTCCTCGACCTCATCCAGCTGGAGACCGGCAAGGCGCGCCTGCACGCCCACGAGGAGGTGCAGGCGGTCGCGGTCGCCGCCCGCCACTACGGCCGCAAGGCCCCCTCGTACCTGCGCCCCAAGGGCCACACGGGTGCGATGCCGACCCTCACCAAGGTCACCGAGCTGCGCCAGCCGCGCGGCGTCGTCGGCCAGATCGCCCCCTGGAACTACCCCCTGGAGCTGTCGGTCGGCGACGCGCTGCCCGCCTTCGTCTCCGGCAACGCGCTCGTCATGAAGCCCGACACGGAGACCGCGCTCACCGCCCTGTGGGCCCGCGACCTGCTGATCGAGGCCGGGCTGCCCGCCGAGGTCTTCCAGATCGTCCTCGGCGAGGGACCCGTCGTCGGCCCGGAGGTCGTCCGGCACGCCGACTACGTCTCCTTCACCGGCTCCACCCGTACCGGCCGCGAGGTCGCCCGCGGCGCGGCCGACCGCCTCGTCGGGGTCTCCCTCGAACTCGGCGGCAAGAACGCCATGCTCGTCCTGCACGACGCCGACGTGGAGAAGGCCGCCGCCGGCGCCGTCCGCGCCTGCTTCTCCTCCGCCGGACAGCTGTGCATCTCCATCGAGCGGCTGTACGTCCACACCTCGATCGCCGACACCTTCGTCGAGCGCTTCGCCGCCCGTACGAAGGCCATGCGCCTGGGCAGCTCCCTCGCCTACGGCGCCGACATGGGCTCGCTGGTCGGGACCCGCCAGCTGGAGACCGTCCAGCGGCACGTGGACGAGGCCGTCGCCAAGGGCGCCGTACTCGTCGCCGGCGGCACCGCCCGCCCCGACATCGGCCCCCTCTTCTACGAGCCCACCATCCTCGACGGCGTCGAGTCGCCCATGGCCGTGTGCGGCGAGGAGACCTTCGGCCCGGTCGTCTCCGTCTACCGCTTCACCGACGAGGACGAGGTCATCGCGCAGGCCAACGCCACCGCCTACGGCCTCAACTCCAGCGTCTGGACCAAGGACGCCCGCCGCGGCCACGCCGTCGCCGCCCGCCTGCGCACCGGCACCGTCAACATCAACGAGGGCTATGCCCCCGCCTACGGCAGCGCCCAGGCGCCCATGGGCGGCATGAAGGACTCCGGCCTCGGCCGCCGCCACGGCTCCGAGGGCATCCTCAAGTACACCGAGGCCCAGACCGTCGCCCACCAGCGGCTGCTGCCGATGGCGCCCTCGCTGGGCATGGACGACGAGAAGTACGCGGCGTTCATGACCCGCAGCCTCCAGGTCATGAAGGCACTCCGACTGCGTTAGGGGCCCACCCGTGTCGCACGCGAACGACTACGACTACGACTACGACGTCATCGTCATCGGATCGGGCTTCGGCGGATCGGTCTCGGCCCTGCGCCTGACCGAGAAGGGGTACCGGGTCGGCGTCCTGGAGGCAGGACGCCGGTTCACGCGCGAGAGCCTGCCGAAGAACAGCTGGGACCTGCGCAACTACCTGTGGGCCCCGGCCCTCGGGCTGTACGGGATCCAGCGCATCCACCTGCTCGGCAACGTCATGGTGCTCGCCGGAGCCGGTGTGGGCGGCGGCTCGCTCAACTACGCGAACACCCTCTACGTGCCGCCCGCCGCCTTCTTCGAGGACCGGCAGTGGGCGGCCATCACCGACTGGCGCAGCGAGCTCGCCCCCTACTACGACCAGGCCAAGCGGATGCTCGGGGTGCGCCTGAACCCGACGATGACCGCCTCCGACGTCCACCTGAAGGCCGTCGCCGACCGGATGGGCGTCGGGGACTCCTTCCACATGGCCCCGGTCGGCGTCTTCTTCGGCGACGGCAAGGACGGCGAGAACGGCGAGCAGGGCGCGGGCCCGGCCCGGGCCAGGCCCGGCGAGGAGGCCGCCGACCCGTACTTCGGCGGCGCCGGGCCCGCCCGCAGGGCCTGCACCGAGTGCGGCGAGTGCATGACCGGCTGCCGGCACGGCGCGAAGAACACCCTGAACGAGAACTACCTGCACCTCGCCGAGCGCGCCGGCGCCGTCATCCACCCGATGACCACGGTCACCGCGCTCTCCGAGGACCCCGACGGCGGCCACCGCGTCCGTACGGTCCCCACCGACAGCCGACGCGGCGGCCGGGCGAAGGTGCTGCGCGCCCGCTACGTGGTCGTCGCGGCGGGCACGTACGGCACCCAGACCCTGCTGCACACCATGAAGGACCGCGGCGAGCTGCCGCGCCTGTCGGAGCGGCTCGGCGAGCTGACCCGGACCAACTCCGAGGGCCTGGTCGGCGCGCAGACCGACGACCGCCGCTACCGCAGGCGGCACGGCGCGGACCTCCCCCGGCTACCGCTGGGAGGTGCCCCCGGGGCCGACTTCACCCACGGCGTGGCGATCACCTCCTCGGTGCACCCCGACGCCGACACCCACATCGAGCCCGTCCGCTACGGCCGGGGTTCCAACGCGATGGGGTTCATGACGATCCTCCAGGTGCCCTACGGCCCGCACCGGGTCCGGGCCTGGTTCGCCCGGACCGCCCGGCACCCCCTCCAGCTGGCGCGCTCGCTCTCCAACCGGCGCTGGTCCGAGCGGACCATCATCGGCCTGGTCATGCAGTCGCTGGACAACTCCCTGACGACCTACCGCAAGCCGGGCGGCATCGGCAAGGGCCTGCTCACCGCCCGCCAGGGCCACGGCGCCCCGAACCCGGTCCAGATCGCGGAGGCCACCCGGGCCGCGTCCCTGCTGGCGGAGGAGATCAACGGCTTCGCGGGCAGCAACATCGGCGAGCTGATGGGGACCCCGCTCACCGCCCACTTCCTCGGCGGCTGCCCGATCGGCGCGTCGGCGGGGGAGGGCGTGGTCGACCCGTACCACCGGCTCTACGGACACCCGGGCATCTCGGTGGTGGACGGCTCGGCCGTCTCCGCCAACCTGGGGGTCAACCCGTCGCTGACGATCACGGCACAGGCGGAGCGGGCGATGTCGTTCTGGCCGAACAAGGGCGAGCGGGACGCGCGCCCGGAGCAGGGAGCGGCGTACGCCCGTCTCCCGGCGGTGGAACCGGTCAGCCCGGCGGTGCCGAAGGAGGCATTCGGGGCGCTGCGGCTGCCGTTCCTCGGGATCCCGGAGGTCCCGGCGAAGCAGGAGGCGCCGTAGCGGGAGGCGGAGCCGGCGGCGCGTGGGCGACGTGTGGGCGGCGCGGGACGGCGCGGATACGGGCGGGGACTGCGCTCCCCCTCCGAGCGCAGTCCCCGCACGCATCTGGTGACACGTGGTCCGCACGGATGGTTGTACCGGAACCAGTCCTCCCGGTCCGTGGTGTCCGTCACACGGTGAACGGCGGGGAGGTCCCTTGCCCGAGGAACGGGGAGGAGCCGTACACGCGGAACGGCCGGCCCGGGGCGTCCCCCGGGCCGGCCGTTCCGTCACGGACCGGGCTGCTGTCCCCTGCCGTCCGGTCACGCTGAGGAGCGAGGTCCCACGACGCGCGCTCCGAAGGGGCGTGCGTCTCATCGCTCCGGCGGAGCCACGCGTGGTGCTGCGGTCCGCGCCTGGCTGGCGCGGCCACCCTCACCAACGAAGGGCCCCGGGGCCGGTCACGGCCCGGACGGGTGACGAACGGGCGTGACACGGCGTGCGGGAGCGGGCGTCAGACCCGGCCCCGGCACAGCTCCAGCAGGGTCATCGCCAGGGTGGTGCCGGGCTTCCCGAGCGCGTCGCTCCAGTGCGAGAGCACCTCCATCTCGCGGGAGAGGTGCACCCGGCGTCCGCCCGATGAGATCCGGGCCTCCTGGATGACCGTGGAGAGGGCCATCCGCTCCTGGATCAGCCCGATGATGTGGTCGTCGAGGGCGTCGATGCGGGTACGGGAGCCGGCGATCAGCTGCTCGGGGGTGGTGGTCGTCATGGTCATGGCGTATCTCCTGTGGCGGTGGCTGTGGCTCGGGCGTGGGCGGTGGCCGTGGCCGACGGGAGCGGGAACGCAGGAGCGCCCCGGTCCTGTCGGACCGGGGCGCTCTCTGGGAAGTCAGCGGCTCAAGCGAGCATCACGAAGACCCATGGCGACCGGACCGACCGGTGCCATAGGTAAAGAGGAAGCTCAGCTGCTCGCGCATGGAACGGATTATGACCTTCCGTCCCCCTTGAGGCCAAGCCGGTTCGGATGGTGAGACGAAGAGGGCCCCGGGTCCCCCGTTAGAATCGACAAAACAGCCACCTCTTCCGCCGGAAGGCCGCCCCGTGCCAGAAGCACCCTCCGCCGCCCAAGACAGCGCCCCGGACACGGTTCTCGTCGTCGACTTCGGCGCCCAGTACGCCCAGCTCATCGCCCGCCGCGTCCGCGAGGCACGGGTCTACAGCGAGATCGTCCCCAGCACGATGCCGGTGGCCGAGATGCTGGCCAAGGACCCCAAGGCGATCATCCTCTCCGGCGGCCCCTCCTCCGTGTACGAGGACGGCGCACCCACCATCGACCGCGCCCTGTTCGAGGCCGGCGTCCCGGTCTTCGGCATGTGCTACGGCTTCCAGCTGATGGCGGTCACCCTCGGCGGCCGGGTCGACAACACCGGCGCCCGCGAGTACGGCCGCACCCCGCTGGCCGTCTCCAAGTCCGGCTCCACCCTCTTCGAGGGCACCCCCGACAACCAGTCGGTGTGGATGTCCCACGGCGACGCGTGCTCGGCCGCCCCCGAGGGCTTCACCGTCACCGCGTCGACCGGCGTCGTCCCGGTCGCGGCGTTCGAGAACGACGAGAAGAAGCTGTACGGGGTCCAGTACCACCCCGAGGTCATGCACTCCACGCACGGCCAGCAGATCCTGGAGCACTTCCTCTACCGCGGCGCGGGCCTCGCCCCCACCTGGACCACCGGCAACATCGTCGAGGAGCAGGTCGCCGCGATCCGCGAGCAGGTCGGCGACAAGCGCGCCATCTGCGGCCTCTCCGGCGGCGTGGACTCCGCGGTCGCCGCGGCGCTCGTACAGAAGGCCATCGGCTCGCAGCTCACCTGCGTCTACGTCGACCACGGCCTGATGCGCAAGGGCGAGACCGAGCAGGTCGAGAAGGACTTCGTCGCGGCCACCGGCGTCCAGCTGAAGGTCGTCGACGCGCAGGAGCGCTTCCTGAACGCGCTGGCCGGCGTCTCCGACCCGGAGACCAAGCGCAAGATCATCGGCCGTGAGTTCATCCGCGTGTTCGAGCAGGCCCAGGCCGAGATCATCGCCGAGGGCGGCGCGGACGTGGCCTTCCTGGTGCAGGGCACCCTGTACCCGGACGTCGTCGAGTCCGGCGGCGGCACCGGCACCGCGAACATCAAGTCCCACCACAACGTGGGCGGCCTCCCCGACGACATCGAGTTCGAGCTCGTCGAGCCGCTGCGCCAGCTGTTCAAGGACGAGGTCCGGATGGTCGGCCAGGAGCTGGGCCTCCCGGACGAGATCGTCCAGCGCCAGCCCTTCCCCGGCCCCGGCCTCGGCATCCGCATCGTCGGCGAGGTCACGCGCGAGCGCCTGGACCTGCTGCGCGAGGCCGACGCCATCGCCCGCCACGAGCTGACCGCCGCCGGTCTGGACCGCGAGATCTGGCAGTGCCCGGTCGTCCTGCTCGCGGACGTCCGCAGTGTCGGCGTCCAGGGCGACGGCCGCACCTACGGTCACCCGATCGTGCTGCGCCCCGTCTCCTCCGAGGACGCCATGACGGCGGACTGGACGCGCATGCCGTACGAGGTGCTCGCCCGGATCTCCACCCGGATCACCAACGAGGTGCCGGACGTGAACCGTGTCGTCCTCGACTGCACGAGCAAGCCCCCGGGCACCATCGAATGGGAGTGACCGGGTCCTGACCCGCACACGACGGAGCCGCCGCTCAGCCAGGCTGAGCGGCGGCTCCGTCGTCGCTCCGTCGTTTTCCCCGGTGCGCGGCCCTGTTCTCCTCGCGCGGCGGCCAGTACCTTGCGCCGACGACCGGCGGAGCGCGGACGACGACGACCGACGAGGAGAGCGAGCGATGGCCGACGAGACGGCGGCGGCGGACACGCGGCTCGATCCGGCGGACGCGCGCCCCGGACCGGTGCGCGGCACGCGCCCCGGACCGGTGCCGGTGGAGCGACTGCGCTTCGACCTGCCGCCCGTGCACGCGGATCCCGCCGGCGAGCGCGCGCACCGCAAGGAACGGCTCGCCGAGGCGCTGCGGCTGCTGGGCGCCCTCGGGTACGAGGACGGGGTGGCCGGGCACGTCAGCGCGCGGGACCCGGAGTTCGACGACTGCTACTGGGTGAACCCCTTCGGCCGGGCCTTCGCCACGCTGACCCCCGAGGACCTGCTGCTGGTCGACGGGGACGGGCGGGTGCTCCAGGGCGGGCGCCGCGTCAACGAGCTGGCCTTCGCCGTGCACGCGGCCGTCCACCGGGAGCGCCCCGCGACGGTGGCCGTCGTCCGTACGCGGGGCCCGTACGGCGGGGCGCTCGCCGCGCTCGGCGAACTGCTGGCCCCGATCACCCAGGAGGCTTGCGCCTTCTACGGGGACCACGCGCTGCTCGACGAGTTCGCCGGAGCCGAGGACCCGCGCCGGACCGGGCGGGCGCTGGGACCGTACAAGGCGCTGGTCCTGCGCAACCGCGGACTGCTGACGGTCGGTGACACGGTCGACGCCGCCGTCTGGTGGTTCATCGCCGCCGAACGGGCGGCGCAGGTGCAGCTGACCGCGCGGGCGGCCGGGAAACCGGTGCCGATCGACCACCACGGCGCGGTCCTCCTGCGCGAGCGGTTCGGGTCCGATCTGGCCGCCTGGGCGAACTACCAGCCGTTGCGCCAGACGGCCCCACGACCGGTGGCGTCAACATCATGAACAGCTCATCACCTGCTCTGACATCGTGCGCAATCCGGAGCACTGCCGCAGTGGTGCACAATTCGCTGGCATTGCACCGTAGTTCAGAGAGGCGGCACGCACGTGGCTGTCCAAGAGATCTCCCGAAGCACCCATACCGCCGTCTGCGCCTGCGAGGAGTGCGCACGTGAAGGACACCGGCGCGCGGTCGCCGCGTTCCTGGAGAAGCGCGACGAGTTCGCCGCCGGCCACGGCGTGCCGGACGCCGTCGCCCACTCCCTCGGCGCGTCCCGGCAGTGGGTCTCCGACGAGCTGACCCTGTCGGCCCGCACCGTCGCCGACCGGGGCCGGGAGGCCGGCAACTCCTGGCTGTACCTGTTCTCCCGGCGGGCCGTGCTCGCCGTGTGGATCGCCGCCGGGGTCCTGCTGCTGGTCCAGGTCGCCGCCGCGCTCGGCACCGGCTGGTCCACCGCGCGCACCGCCGGGCTGCTGGCCGCGCTGCTGCTCGCCGGACTGCTCACCGTCGCGGCCCGCGCCCAGCCGGTGCGGGGCGGGATGCTGGCGCCACTGGTCGGCGAGGACAACCGGCTGTCCACCTCCAAGGCCGTGCCGAGCGCCTGGGTGGTGCTGGCCGCCTTCGCGGCGCTGCTGCCCGCGCTGCGGCTGGCGGCCTCGGTTCCCGGCCCCGAGCGGCAGGCCCTGTACGAGGGGTTCGCCCTCCAGGGCGCGCTGCCGCTGCTGGCGGTCGTCGTGCTGACCTCGACGGTGGCCGTACTGGTCCGCCGGGTGGTCTCCGTACGCATCATGGGCCAGCGGCTGCAGAAGCTGCCCGCGGACCGGCCGCGCGGGGCGGACCTGCTGACCGACGACGCGGGGCGCGGCTCCTTTCCCGACGCGCAGTACGTCCTGGTCTCGGCGGTGGTGCTGGTCCACGCGGCGGTGTCGCTGGCCCGCTTCCCGGACCGGCTGCCCCGGCTGCCGTGGGCGCTGGCCCTGCTGGTGGCGCTGTCGGCCGCCGTCTACCTGGCGGCCAAGTACGCGGAGGGCAGCCGCCCGCTCGTACTGTCGGTGGTGCGCAGACGGGAGCCCGGTGACCTGGACGCCGCCGTCCGCCCCGGGGACGACATCGAGATCCGCGGGGTGGGCTTCGTGCCGCCGGGGGCGCAGACCCCGGAGATGCTGGCCCGGCTGGTCGTACGGATCGGGGCGGTGCACGTGCACGTGCCGCTGGTCCCGGTGGCGGGCGGGTTCACCAACCCCTCGGACGCCGTGCTGACGGTGCCGGTGCCGGCGGAAGTGGAACCCGGTCGCGTCGAGGTCCAAGTGGTGACCGCCGCAGGAGTGGAATCCAACCGCTGCACCATCGACGTGGCCGAGTGATCGGGGTACACATGTCGCGTGAATCGAACCGATGTACTTGACGTCGCCCCGTCGAAGCCCTCCCCGCTGAAGGAGCGCGCGGCCCGGTACGCGCTGCTGCCCCTGCGGATCTTCCTCGGCGTGACCTTCGTCTACGCCGGCCTGGACAAGCTGACCGATTCCGCGTTCCTCGCCGCCACCGGCGACGGCTCCATCGGCGACCAGATGCGCGCCGTGCGCGACAGCTCCGCCATCCCGGCCATGGTGGACATGGCGCTGGACGCCCCCGTGGCCTTCGGGACGGTCATCGCCCTCGGGGAGCTGCTGGTCGGGCTCGGGGTCCTGGCCGGGCTGCTGACCCGGATCGCGGCCCTCGGCGGAGCGCTGATCGCGCTCAGCCTCTGGCTCACCGTCTCCTGGGCGGTGTCCCCGTACTACTACGGGAACGACCTGGTCTACCTGATGGCCTGGACCCCGCTGATCATCGCCGGAGCCCCCTACTGGTCGCTCGACGCGCTGATCCGCTCGCGGCGGTCCCTGCGCACGGCGTAGGTCACCATCCCGACCAGCGCGGCGAGCGACAGCCCGCCCGCGGCCATCGGGACGACCAGGAACCACGGCAGATCGGCCCGGCCGGTCGCGTCGAGCAGGTAGAGCACGCCCGCGGCGATCAGGACGAGCCCCGCCAGGAGCCGTCCCGGCTGGAACTCATGACGCCGCACGGGCCACCTCCACCTGTCCCACACCCGTGTCCAGGTGCAGCTCGATCGTTCCGCCGGCCTCGGTGCCGGGGGAGGGGGGCAGCGTCGCCCCCAGGGTCTCGCCGCCGCGGCGGACGCGGAAGTCCCGGCTGGTCTCACCGGGCAGGTGGATGTCGCCGAACCGGACCGACACGTCGGCCACGGCCGTCACCTCCCGCGGCACGATCACTTTGAGCCGGCCCGCGTCCAGGGAGGCGCGGACCGCCACGGTGGTGCCCTTCGGGACGTCCAGGCGGCTCAGGTCCAGCGTGGCCATCCCGGTGCCCGCCTCGTACGAGGGCCGTACGTCGGCCACAGCGGCCGGCCGCCAGTCGGTCCGGCGCCAGTCCGTGCCGATCTCGGCGGGCAGCGCCGAGGCCCCCGCCAGCAGTCCGGCGGTGACGAGGGCGAGGAGGACGGTGCCGAAGCCCGTACGCCCCTTGACCGAGCTGACCGCGAGCCCGAGGCCGAACACGGCCAGGGCCGAGGCCAGGCCGATCTGCAGGGCGTGGGTCAGCGTGCCGCCCTCCCAGACGGAGGCGGCGGCCCCGGCCCCGGCCAGCACGGCCAGGACGAACACCCGGCCCCCGATGCCGCCGCGCGGGCGGACCGGGACGGCGGGCGCCGCCGGCACGGCCGGGGAGCCGCTCCAGGGGTCGGCGACCTCGTCGTCGGGCCCCCACAGGTAGCCCGTCCCGCCGACCGGGCCGGTGGTGCCGTCCTTGACCAGCGGGTCCCGCCACCACGACGGACCGCCGGGGGCGGGCGGCGCCTTGGTCTCCGGCGGGGCCGGCGAGTGCGCCGGCCGGTGCGAGGCGGGCGCCTGCGTCTCGGGGGCGGCGGTGACCCGGCGCCGCTGCGACCAGTACGAGGCGCCGCCCAGCACCAGGATGACCAGGATCGAGAAGAGCGCCATATCGCCGTTGTCCAGCATCGACAGGAACAGCGCGCAGCCCACCAGGGCGGCGAACACCGCCGCCAGGGTGGCGCCCTCGACGCGGCCGGTGAGCAGTTTCTTCGCCTCGCTCTCCTCCTCGCCCTCCATGGGGAGCAGCAGCCACGCGAACCCGTAGAAGATCAGGCCGACGCCGCCGGTCACCGCGAGGACGCCGAGGAAGATCCGGAAGACCACCGGGTCCAGCCCGAAGTACCGGCCCAGCCCTCCGCACACGCCCGCGAGGACCTTGTCGCGCCTGACGCGGCGCAGGGGCGGCCGGTCCGCCGGGGGCGGCGCGGACCCGGGGTCCGCCGGGGGGGCGTCGTGTACTTCGGTCATGCGTCCATGGTGACGGCCCGCGGCGCCCCGCGGCACCCGGCCCGACCCTGGCGCAACCCTGATATCCCCCCGACGGAAGTGGGGGGATGCCCTGATGCCCGGCCACCCCCGCGCGTGTGACCATCAGTGACATGCCCGCAGCCGCCGCACCCCGCACCCCGCACGCATCGGAACCCCTGCCCGAGCCCGCACCGCAGCGCAAGCTCTACCGCAGTGCCGACGGCCGGATGCTCGGCGGGGTCGCGCGCGGGCTCGCCGGTCATCTCGGGCTGCCCGTGATCTGGGTCCGGCTGGCGTTCCTCGCCCTCTTCATGTTCGGGGACGGCCTCGGCGTCCTGCTGTACGCCGCGTTCTGGGTGTTCGTACCGCTCGGCGTCGGCGGCCGCACCGCGAACGGCTCCCTCTGGGAGACCTGCGCCGACGGCACCCGCCGCCTGCGCAAACCCGACCGCGGGCAGATCACCGCGCTGATCGCCCTGTTCATCGGCGCCGGCATCTTCATCTCCAAGGTCCAGCTCGGCGGCGAGTCCGGCCGGTACGTGTGGCCGACGCTGCTGGTCGGCGCCGGCGTGGTCCTCGTGTGGCGCCAGGCCGACAACGCCCGCCGCGCCCACTGGAACGCCGCCGCCGGACGGCACGCCCGCCTGCTCCAGACCGCCCGGGCACTCGCCGGAGTCGCCCTCGTCGGTGTGGGCCTGACCGTCTTCATCGTCGTACGGGGCTCCGCCGCCCAGCTGGGCAACGTCCTCACCGCCACCCTCGCCGTCCTCGTCGGCGTCGCGCTGCTCGCCGGACCCTGGCTGATCCGGATGACCCAGGACCTCTCCGAGGAACGGCTCATGCGCATCCGCGCCCAGGAACGCGCCGAGGTCGCCGCCCACGTCCACGACTCGGTGCTGCACACCCTCACCCTGATCCAGCGGGGCGCCGAGGACCCCGGCGAGGTGCGCCGCCTGGCCCGGGCCCAGGAACGCGAGCTGCGGAACTGGCTGTACAAGCCCGAGGGCACCGGCAAGGACGAGGCCGAGGAGCCCACGACGCTGGCGGAGGCCGTGAAGAAGACCGCCGCCGAGGTCGAGGACCACCACGGGGTGCCCATCGAGGTCGTGGTCGTCGGCGACTGCCCCCTCGACGAGGGGCTGGCGGCGCAGGTCCAGGCCGCGCGCGAGGCGATGGTCAACGCCGCCAAGTACGGTGGCGAGGGCGGGCCGGTCCAGGTCTACGCCGAGGTGGAGGGCCGGACGGTGTTCGTGTCCGTACGGGACCGCGGCCCGGGCTTCGACATCGACGCGGTACCGGACGACCGCATGGGCGTACGAGAATCGATCATCGGCCGGATGCAGCGCAACGGCGGGACCGCTCGGCTGCGGTCCGCTCCCGACGGCGGCACCGAAGTCGAGCTGGAGATGGAGAGGGCGGCGAACGCAGCATGACCGGAGGCAGCATGTCCGACGAGAACACAGGCACGGCACCGACCAGGCGGGTCCGGGTGGTCCTCGTCGACGACCACCGCATGTTCCGCACCGGCGTGCAGGCCGAGATCGGCGAGACCGACCGCACCGGCGTCGAGGTCGTCGGCGAGGCGGCCGACGTCGACCAGGCCGTCACCGTCATCACCGCCACCCGGCCCGAGGTGGTCCTGCTCGACGTGCACCTGCCCGGCGGCGGCGGTGTCGAGGTGCTGCGCCGCTGCGCCCCGCTGATGGGGGCCGTCGAGAACCCGGTGCGCTTCCTCGCGCTGTCGGTGTCGGACGCGGCCGAGGACGTCATCGGGGTCATCCGGGGCGGCGCGCGCGGCTACGTCACCAAGACCATCACCGGCGCCGACCTGGTGGACTCGGTCTTCCGGGTGCAGGAGGGCGACGCGGTGTTCTCGCCGCGGCTGGCGGGCTTCGTGCTCGACGCGTTCGCCTCGACGGACGCGCCGCCGGTGGACGAGGACCTGGACCGGCTCACGCAGCGGGAGCGCGAGGTGCTGCGGCTGATCGCGCGCGGATACGCGTACAAGGAGATCGCCAAGCAGCTGTTCATCTCGGTGAAGACGGTCGAGTCGCACGTCTCGGCGGTGCTCAGGAAGCTCCAGCTGTCCAACCGGCACGAGCTGACCCGCTGGGCGACGGCCCGCCGCCTGGTCTGACCGGCGGGGCCGGTCCGGGGGGCCGGTCCGCCGGTGTGGGCCGGTGTGTGTGATCCACGCCGCAGGGGGAGCGGGCAACCGGAAGGCGCGCCGACGTCCTCTTTGATGGCGTGATGAGCCTGACGGGGACCCCCCTCTTCGCGGCGGTGGTCGCACTGACCGTGATCGCCGTCGTCCTGCCGCTGGCCGTGTGGAGCAGGGTGCGCGGCCCCGCCGCCGTGCGCGTCGCCACCCGCGGCACGATGCTCGTCTTCGCGCAGGCCACCGCCGTCGCGCTGGTGTTCGTCGGCATCAACCGGGACATGAACTTCTACACCTCCTGGGGCGACCTGCTCGGCACCGGGAAGTACGTCACCGCCGCCCCCGACCTCGGCCCGGACGGGCTCGGCGGGAAGAAGGTGGAAGAGGCGCCGAAGGTCCGCCAGCAGTTCCAGCCGGTGGACGGCCTCGGCGGGCGGGTCCGCAAGACCGAGCTCGACGGGAAGGTCTCCGGGGTCAAGGGCGACGTCATGGTGTGGTTGCCGCCGCAGTACGACGACCCGGCGTACAAGGACAAGAAGTTCCCGGTGGTCGAACTGATCCCCGGCATCCCGGGGACGGGCAAGTCCTGGTTCCAGGGGCTCAAGGCGCACGAGGTGCTGGAGCCGCTGATGAAGAACGGCACGGTGCAGCCGTTCATCCTGGTCTCGCCGCGCGCGATGCTGCTCGGCAACGGCGACACGGGCTGCGCCAACCTCCCCGGCAAGGTCAACGCCGACAGCTGGTTCAGCGTCGACGTCCGCAAGATGGTCGTCGACAACTTCCGCGCGTCGGACGAGGCGCGGACCTGGGGCGTGGCCGGATACTCGGCCGGCGCGTACTGCGCCGCCAAGCTGGCCATCGCCCACCCCGACCGCTACGCCGCGGCCGTCTCGCTCTCCGGTTACAACGACCCCGGCCAGGAGCCCTCCTCGCTGGTCGCGCAGGACCCGGAGCTGCGCCGCACCCACAACCTGCTGAACCTGCTCAAGGCGGCGCCTGCGCCCCCGTCGGTCTCCCTGTGGATGTCCGGGGCCGCGCACGACGGCTACCTGTCCGGCATGGACCTCAAGGGCGCCGCGAAGAGTCCGACCGTGGTGCACGCGGAGAAGGTGACCGGTGGTCACAACCTGGAGGCGTGGTCCAAGCAGCTCCCGCAGACCTTCGGCTGGCTGACCACGCAGGTCAAGGCGCCGTGACGCCGTGACGCCGTAACGGGGACGGGTACCGCGGGTCAGGGCTAGGCGGGGCGCGAGGCGCCGGCCCACGGCATCGAGTCGAGCGGGGCCACCCGGACCGTCGAGCCCGGCCGCGGGGCGTGGATCATCTGGCCGTTGCCGATGTACATGCCGACGTGCGTGATGCCGGAGTAGAAGAACACCAGGTCGCCGGGGGCCAGCTGGTCGCGGGAGACCCGGCGGCCCGCGTTGATCTGGGTGTACGTGGTGCGGGGGAGCGAGACCCCGGCCGACCGCCAGGCCGCCTGGGTCAGCCCCGAGCAGTCGAAGGACCCCGGGCCCGTCGCGCCCCAGACGTACGGCTTCCCGATCGCCCCGTACGCGAAGGCCACGGCGCGGGCGGCGCGCGAACCGTCGGCCGGCGCCTGCGCCGGCGCGGCCCGCCGCGCGGGTGCGGCGGCCGAGGCGGCAGCGGGTGCGGCGGTGGCCGTGGCCGTGACGGCGGCCGTCCGGGCCTCGTAGGCCGCGCGCTCCTCGGCGCTGAGCCTGGCCAGCTGCCGGCTGGCGGCGGCGAGCTTGGCCTGGACCTCGGCCTTGTGCCCGGCGAGTTCGTCCCGCTTGGCCCGCAGTTCGGAGACCCGTCCCGCGGCCTGGGTCCGCAGTTTCCCGACCTCGTCCAGCCCGCGGCGCACGGCGGTGATCCCGGCGGCGTTGCGGTCGCCGGCGCGGGCGATGAAGGCGGCCTGGGCCAGGTACTCCTGCGGGTCGGACGACAGTGCGAGCCGCACGGCGGTGCCCAGGGAACCGCCGCGGTACTGGCCGGCGGCGAGGGTGCCGAGCGCGCCGCGGGCGGTGTTGAGCCGGTCGGTCCTTCGGGCGGTCTCCTCGCGCAGGCCGGTCAGTGCCCGCTCGGCCTCGTCGGCCTGCTCCTTCGCCCCGTTGTACCGCTCGGTCGCGGCCTCGGCCTCCTCGTAGAGCCGGTTCACCTCCGCCTCGACCTGGGCGGGGGTGGGCCGGGGATCGGCCTGGGAGGTGCCTTCGAAGGCGGTGGCGGTGGCAGCGCCCGCGAGGGCGAGGGTGGCGGCGGTCCGTACGGTGCCGCCGGAGAACGGGCGCTGCCTGGGCTTTCGGTGACTGGCCACGCGGGCCTCACGTCCTTCCTCTGTCGGTCCTCTGTCGGTGCTTGCTGGAGGAGGACGCTAGACCCGGAGGTAACGGACAGATGACGGGTGATCGCAAGTGGCCTGATGCGACCGGATGTGGCCGTACGGGACCGGCGCGGATCGGTGCCGGAGGGCGCCGGTGAGGGAATTGACCACGGCCGGTCCGACGCGGTGTGATCAGCGGAAGAATCGAGTCAGTTCGGCGACGACGGCCTCCGGCCGCTCCTCCGGGAGGTAGTGGCCGCTGCCGTCGACGCGGACGACCCGGGTGTCGGTGCCCAGTGCCGGGACGGAGCGGGTGAGCAGCTCGTAGTTGCTGTGCTCGCCGCCGAGGGCGAGGAGCGGGCCGGCCACCGGGGCGTACGTGGCGAGGTCGGCGATGTCCTGCCCGAAGGTCCGGTACCAGTCGTTTCCGGCCCGGATCGCGTCCGGGGAGTCGTACGCGAGGGCGTACACCGCCCGGGAGCGCGCGTCGATGGCGGCCGGGTCGGCGGCGCTGTGGGTGAACAGCCAGTCCAGGAGGTGGTGGTAGCGGCCGGCGAGGAGCTGCTCGGGCAGGCCGTGCACCTGGTTGAGGGCGAACCACCACAGGTGGGTGACCCCGGGCTGCGGGAGCAGGGTCATCCGGGCCCAGTCCTCGTCCGGGTGGGCCACGTCGAGGAGGGCGATCCGGCGGGTCGCCGCGGGGTGGTTCACGGCGTGGGCGTAGGCGACCATCGCGCCGATGTCGTGCCCGGCGATGTGCGCCGATCCGATGGACAGGTGGCCGAGGAGGGCGTGGACGTCCGCGGCCATCGTCTTCTTGTCGTACCCGCCGACGGGCTTGTCGGAGCCGCCCATGCCGCGCAGGTCCACCGCGATCACCCGGTGGTGGCGGGCCAGGGCCGGCATCACCTTGTGCCACTGCCACCAGGTCTGGGGCCAGCCGCCGAGGAGGACGAGGGGCGCTCCGGCGCTCTCGGGGCCGCTGTCCACGAAGTGCAG
Organism: Streptomyces sp. NPDC002044; assembly: GCF_040296725.1. Taxonomy (NCBI): domain Bacteria; kingdom Bacillati; phylum Actinomycetota; class Actinomycetes; order Kitasatosporales; family Streptomycetaceae; genus Streptomyces; species Streptomyces sp. NPDC002044. Next base: position 21,600 of record NZ_JBEOXU010000048.1, on the reverse strand, counting down.
GCGGGTTCCGTTGACCTCGGCGAGACGGCTGGTGAACCCGCCGTCGAGGGAGGCGGCGAGGGAAGCGTCGTCGAGGGGGAGGGGGGAGTGCGGGGGCATGGGGCGTCCTGGTGTCGTCGGAGGAGTGACCGTACGAAGTTTTCGTACGATGCCGCGACTGTACGAGATCTTCGAACGGTCCGGCAAGGGCCGGTGGCCGATCCGTACGAGATTTCCGTACAGTGGATCCATGGCCCACCCCGCCGCCGAGCCGGCCCACCCCGCCGCCGACCGCATCGCACTGGCCGAGGTCCTCGCGGCGCTCGGCCACCCCGTCCGGCTGGAGATCGTCCGCAGGCTGGCCTCCGGCGAGGAGGCATTCTGCGGTGAGGTCGTGCCGGACCTGCCCAGGTCGAGCGTCACCCACCACCTCAAGGCGCTGCGCGAGAGCGGGGTGATCTGCCAGCGGCCCCGCGGCCGCAAGCTCTTCCTCGTGCTGCGCCGCGACGACCTGGAGTCCCGGTTCCCCGGGCTGCTGGGGATCGTCCTCAAGGACGACGTGCTGTAGCGGACGGGATCTCCCCTGCGGGACTCCCGGGCCGGATTCCGCGAATTTCCGGGCCCGGGACCGGCTGTCGGTCCCGCCCCCTAGACTCGGATGGCGATGAGCAGCCTCTTTGACGACAGTTTCCTGGCGGACTTCACCCCCTCCGACGAGGTCCCCCCGCCGCCCGAGGAGCACGCCGCCCCGGAAGCGGGCGCGGACGATCTCTTCGGGGGCCGGTTCGACATGCCCCTGACCGGGGACGCGTACTACCGGGACGGCGCCCCCAGGCCCGTCATCGACCCGGCCGCGCTCCTCGAAGGTCTCAACACGGAGCAGAGGGCCGCCGTGGTGCACGCGGGGTCCCCGCTGCTCATCGTGGCCGGCGCGGGCTCCGGCAAGACCCGGGTGCTGACCCACCGCATCGGGCACCTGCTGTCGGCGCGGCAGGTCCACCCCGGCCAGATCCTGGCGATCACCTTCACCAACAAGGCCGCCGGCGAGATGAAGGAGCGCGTCGAGGGCCTCGTCGGCCCCCGCGCCAACGCCATGTGGGTGTCCACCTTCCACAGCGCGTGCGTGCGCATCCTGCGCCGCGAGTCCAAGCGCCTCGGCTTCACGTCCTCGTTCTCGATCTACGACGCGGCCGACTCCAAGCGGCTGATGGCGCTCGTCTGCCGTGATCTGGACCTGGACCCGAAGAAGTTCCCGCCGAAGGCCTTCAACGCCAAGGTCTCCAACCTGAAGAACGAGCTGATCGACGAGGAAGCCTTCGCCGACCAGGCCGCCGACGGTTTCGAGAAGACCCTCGCCCAGGCGTACGCGATGTACCAGGGCCGGCTGCGCGAGGCCAACGCGCTGGACTTCGACGACATCATCATGACCACCGTCCACTTGCTCCAGGCGTTCCCGGACGTCGCCGAGCACTACCGGCGCCGGTTCCGGCACGTCCTCGTCGACGAGTACCAGGACACGAACCACGCCCAGTACACGCTGGTGCGCGAGCTGGTCGGCACCGGCTACCCGGACCTGCCGCCCGCCGAACTGTGCGTGGTGGGCGACGCCGACCAGTCGATCTACGCCTTCCGCGGCGCGACCATCCGCAACATCCTCCAGTTCGAGGAGGACTACCAGGACGCGACGACGATCCTGCTGGAGCAGAACTACCGCTCCACGCAGACGATCCTCTCCGCGGCCAACGCGGTCATCGAGCGCAACGAGAACCGCCGCGCCAAGAACCTGTGGACCGAGGCCGGCACCGGCGCGGTGATCACCGGATACGTCGCGGACACCGAACACGACGAGGCACAGTTCGTCGCGGACGAGATCGACCGGCTGACGGACGCCGGGGACGCCAAGGCCGGCGACGTCGCGATCTTCTACCGGACGAACGCGCAGTCGCGCGTGTTCGAGGAGATCTTCATCCGGGTCGGCCTGCCCTACAAGGTCGTCGGCGGCGTCCGCTTCTACGAGCGCAAGGAGGTGCGCGACGTCCTCGCGTACCTGCGTGTCCTCGCGAACCCCGAGGACAACGTCCCGCTCCGCCGGATCCTGAACGTGCCCAAGCGCGGCATCGGCGACCGCGCCGAGGCGATGATCGACGCGCTCGCGATGCGCGAGAAGATCACCTTCCCGCAGGCGCTGCGGCGCGTGGACGAGGCATTCGGCATGGCGGCGCGCTCCACGAACGCGGTGAAGCGCTTCAACGTGCTGATGGAGGAGCTCCGTACGATCGTCGACTCGGGCGCGGGCCCGGCGGTCGTGCTGGAGGCGGTGCTGGAGCGTACCGGGTACCTCGCCGAGCTCCAGGCGTCGACCGACCCGCAGGACGAGACGCGGATCGAGAACCTGCAGGAGCTGGCGGCGGTGGCGCTGGAGTTCGAGCAGGCGCGCGAGGCCGCGGCCGCCGAGGCCGATACCGGGGCCGGGGCCGCAGCGGACGGGGCCGCAGCTGACGCGGACGGCGCCGGTGCGGGTGCGGGTGCCGATGGCGTCGATGTGGGTGATGAGGGTGATGCGGCGGCCGAGGCCCCCGGGCCCGGGACGCTCGCCCAGTTCCTGGAGCAGGTGGCGCTCGTCGCCGACTCCGACCAGATCCCGGACGAGGAGACGGACGGTTCGGGCGTCATCACGCTGATGACCCTGCACACCGCCAAGGGCCTTGAGTTCCCGGTGGTCTTCGTGACCGGCATGGAGGACGGGGTCTTCCCGCACATGCGCGCGCTCGGCCAGACCAAGGAACTGGAGGAGGAGCGCCGCCTCGCCTACGTCGGGATCACGCGTGCGCGGGAGCGGCTGTACCTGACCCGCTCCTCGATGCGCAGCGCGTGGGGGACGCCCTCGTACAACCCGCCGTCACGGTTCCTGGAGGAGATCCCGGCCGAGTACCTGACGTGGAAGCGCACCGGCGCCTCGCAGAAGCCGGCCGGCCCCATGCGCAGTTCCGGCTCCGGCTACGGGTCGGGGTCGGGCTACGGTTCGGGCTCCGGCGGCGGCAAGTCGACGTTCGGCACCTCGCCCGAGTCGTTCCTGTCCTCGTCGCGCACGAAGTCGGGCCCCTCCGGCTTCGCCACGCGCCGGGCGACCGACAAGCCGGTCGTCGCGCTGGTGGTCGGAGACCGGGTCACGCACGACCAGTTCGGGCTCGGCACCGTCATGGAGGTCAAGGGAGCGGGCGCGGACGCGCAGGCCACCATCGACTTCGGTGACGCCAAGCCGAAGCGGCTGCTGCTGCGTTACGCGCCGGTGCAGAAGCTGTAGGACGCGGGACCTCGGGAGCCCGCCGCCTCGCGGTGGGGGTTACGTGGGGTCCAGGCCGTGGCTGCGGAGCCACGGCAGGGGGTCGATCGAGGCCCCGCCGCCGGGCCGTACCTCGAAGTGGAGGTGCGGGCCGGTGGAGTTGCCGGAGTTGCCGGAGTAGGCGATGACCTCGCCCGCCTTGACCTTGCCGCCCCGGATCTTGGTGCTGCTGAGGTGGCAGTACCAGGTCTCGGTTCCGTCGGCCGAGGTCACTATGGCCATGTTCCCGTAGGCGCTGTTGTACTGGGTGCGCACGGTGCCGTCGGTGGCGGCCATGACCGGGGTCCCGTAGGAGACCGGGAAGTCGATGCCGGTGTGCACGGACATCCACATGCCGCCGGCCTGACCGTAGTTGGCGCTGAGGCCCTGCTGTGCGACGGGGAGCGAGAACTTGGGGCGGGCCGCTTCCTTGGCCGCGGCCTCCTCCGCCTTCTTCTTCTTCTCCTCGTCCTGGCGCTGGCGCAGGTCGATGCGCTCCTGCGTACGGCTCGCGCGGTCCGCGAAGTCGCCGGCGTCGGCGCTGAGGGCGGCCAGTTGGGTGTCGAGCTTGGTGTTCGCCGCGACGGGCTGCACCGAGGCCGGGTCGGGTGCGGCCACCGTGGTGGTGTCCTCGGCGGGCTTCTCCGTCCCGGTGAGGTTGCCGACGGAGGCGGCGGCGACGCCCGCGACGCCCATCACGCAGGCCGAGGGAACGGCCACGGTCAGCAGGGCGGAACGCTTCGCGGGGGTGCGGCGGCGGCTCGAACCGCCGGCCGGCTTGGGGGCGTCCTTCGTCTTCGCGGCGCCCTTGCCGGTGGTCCGGCGAGTGGAGCGCGGGGGCGCCGGGGTGACCGGCATGGCCTGGGTGGGGAGGTCGTGGACCTGGGGGGACGCGGGCGGGCCGTCGATCCCGTCGGTTCCGTCCGTCCCGTCGGAGAGCACCTCGAAGACGGAGGTTTCGCTGTACTCGGCGAAGCCGGATTCGGCGAAGTCGGCTTCGGTCACCGCTCCGGTGCCGGGGGCCGGGGCCTCGTAGGCGTAGGGGGCGGGGGCCTCGTACGTTTCGTACGTGTAGTCCGGCGTGTACCCCTGCTGTGCGTACTCCTGCTGGGGGTGCTGCGCGTACGCGTACCCGTACGTCGTCTCGGGCTGGGCCGGTGCCGGGGCCTGGGCCTCCGGGACGGTGTTCCAGGCGGTGGCGTCGTACGCGCCGGTCTCGGTGCCGACGGTGGTGCCGTATCCCGGGACCGCCCAGTGGCCGGTCTGCTCGGCGGAGGTGTCGTAGCCGAAGGCGGCGGGCTGCTGGTACTCCGTCGCGTAACCGGAGTGGTCGGTGCCCGGTGTGGTCCAGGCGCTCGCGTCCCACTGGCCCGTGGTGTCCTCGGGGAGGCCCTGGCTCGGGATCGTGGAGAGGTACGGGTCCTGGGAGGCCCAGGCGGAGGAGTCGTACGTGCCGGTCTCATAGGAGCCGTACGCCGCGTAGTTGACCCCTTGACCCTGCGTTTCATAGGAAACGTAGGACGAGTCACCAGCGAAAGTGGTGGTGGTAAGGCCGTCGTACCCAAGATCCGGATACTGGCCCGACGGGGGGCGGTCGTTCACCAACTTCTCTTTCGCCTCGGCAGTGGGGGCCTGGGTGGCCGGGGAATGTGTGGTTCCCCGGAGGAGAGCAGTGGCGTGACTGTACCCGCCGGTTACTGGCAACGACAATCTTCGACGGGTTCCGGTATTCCCGGAACCGGGCATTCGGCCGTCTTTCGGTCGCTGAAAGACGCGGCCTTGGCCTTGAGTTCGAAATGCGTTCGACTGGTGGACGCCGATCGGCTACGCGACGGAAGAGGCACCCAACCCTGGGAGTGCCGCGATCGGCGCGGTCGTCGGCGCGGCGTTCGCCACGGCGGTCGGCGCGGCTCCGTCCAAGGCGAGCCGGACCGCCGCGATGACCGTCGGGTGGGCGGGGAGCGCGAGGTGTCCGATACCGGTGACCTGGACGTTCTCCACGCGGAGGTCCGGATGCTCGATCCTGGCCGTCCCGACGGGAGACATCACCGCGTCGAACTCGCTCCAGAACGCCACGCACCGGGTCGCGCAGCCGGGCGCGGGCTCGGCCAGCTCGGCCAGCACCTCGGAGCCGGGGCGCATCTGCCGCACCAGCGGGAGTGCGTCCAGGAACGGTGCGACACGCGTGCCGGAGTGCGGGGTGCCGAGCGTGACGAGGGTCCGGACGCGGGCGTCGCCGCCGAGGCGCTGGACGTAGTAGCGCCCGACCAGTCCGCCCAGGCTGTGGCCCACCAGGTCCACCCGGTCCTGCCCGGTGCGTTCGCGCAGCTCGTCGACGCGCCGGGCGAGGTGGCGGGCGGTGACGCGCAGGTCGCGGGTGAAGGGTGAGTAGTTGTACGCCTCCACGTGCCGCAGGCCGTCCGCCCCGAGGGCGCGGCGCAGCAGGACGAAGACGGAGCGGTTGTCGGTGAACCCGTGGATCAGGAGTACGGGCGGGCGTGTCGCGGCCGGGCGTGTCGCGTGTGGCGCGGCGGGGGTCTTCTCCTGGCACACTCCGGTGGGGTAGAGCAGCAGGTGCCCGCCCAGTACGACCACCTCGAGCGCACCCGCCCGCAGCGCGGCGCCGGACAAGGGCATGGACAGCGCCATCGACGGCCTCCCCTGAGCCTCTTGGGACGGACGCCGGCCGCGCCCCCGTGCCGTGCGGCTGTCGGCGCGGTGGCGCGGCCGGTGAATCAACGCCGTCCCACGTGTGATTTCCCCCTCCTGGTTGACCGCGAAACGGTGGCGTGCGCGATGCTGTACTTAACGTTCGTTCACTCGGGAGGCAGTGCGATGGGTGTGACCGGTCCGATCCGTGTGGTGGTGGCCAAGCCGGGTCTCGACGGCCACGACCGCGGTGCCAAGGTGATCGCGAGGGCGCTGCGGGACGCGGGCATGGAGGTCATCTACACCGGCCTCCACCAGACCCCCGAGCAGATCGTGGACACCGCCATCCAGGAGGACGCCGACGCGATCGGCCTCTCGATCCTCTCCGGCGCGCACAACACGCTGTTCGCGCGGGTCCTGGAACTCCTCAAGGAGCGCGACGCGGAGGACATCAAGGTCTTCGGCGGCGGGATCATCCCGGAGGACGACATCGCCCCGCTGAAGGCGAAGGGCGTGGCCGAGATCTTCACCCCGGGCGCGACGACGACGGCGATCGTGGACTGGGTCCGCGGAAACGTCCGCCAGTAGCCTCCCGGCGGGGCACGGCGGGGCACGGCGGGGCACGGCGGGGCACGGCGGGGCACGGCGGGGCACGGCGGGGCACGGCGGGGTGGCGGGTCCGGCTCGACCCCGCTCGGCCGAGCCCCCGCCGTGCCCCCGCCGTGCCCCGCCGCAGGCGGGGCCTGCGCCCGCTTCGGCTTGCGGGGTCGGGCTCGCGCAGGCTTCGGTCTTCTGGCGGGGGCGGAGGCGTGGGGCTTGCGCTCGTTCGGGCTCGCGCTGTTCCGGACTGTGCGTTCGGGCTGTGTCGCTCAACCGTGCGGGCTTGCGGCCGCTGCTTCTCGACCGGTCCGGGCCGGTTCGGTCCGGTGCCGCGTCGGCCGGGTTCGCGCGCGGCCGCGCCACCGCCGCCGGTTGGGCCGGGGTGTGTTCCGGGCGGGCGTCGGTTCGGGCCGCGCCGGCGTGTCGGCCGGGTCAGGGCGGGGTGAGTTCCGTGAGCATCGTCGCGCGCAACCGCAGTGTGGCCGTGAGCCGTTGGAATGCCTCTGACCAGTACGCGGCGGCCCCCGGTGAGGCGTCCGGCGGATCCTGCGTGGCAGCGGTCAGGGCCTCCAGGGGACCGGCCTCCACGGGGTCGAGGCAGCGTTCCGCCAGGCCCATCACCCCGCTGAAGCTCCACGGGTAGCTACCCGCCTCCCGCGCCGAGTCCAGCGCCTCCACCACCGCCCGGCCCAGCGTTCCGGCCCACGGGACCACGCACACGCCGAGCAGCTGGAACGCCTCCGACAGGCCGTGGGCCCGTATGAACTCCGCCACCCATGACGCCCGTTCCCCGTCCGGCAGGGTCTCCAGCAGCTTCGCCCGCTCCGCCAGCGACGGCGTCCCCGGCCCCGCCGCGGGCGGCGCGGACGGCGCGCCGAGCAGGGCCCGCGACCACGGCGCGTCGCGCTGGCGCACCGCCGCCCGGCACCACGCCGCGTGCAGCTCCTCCGCCCAGCCCTCTCCCGCGGCCACCGGCAGCGCCACGATCTCCGCAGGGCCGAGCCCCCCGAACCGCTCCCCCCAGCAGGACAGCGGCGCCGCCTCGACCAACTGCCCGAGCCACCACGCCCGCTCACCGCGCCCGGCAGGCGGCCGCTTGACCACGCCGTCCCGCAGCATCCCGGCGTCGCACTCGGCCGGCGGGACCACCCCGTCGGGGCTCACGCAGGCCAGGGCCCGTCGCGCCATCCGCGCGGCCAGCGCCGACCGGGGCAGCGCCGACAGCAGCTCGGCGGCCGTGGCCCGGACGTTGCGGCTGCGGTCGCCGAGGGCCGTCTCCAGGAACGGTTCGTCCGCGTCGGACAGCCCCGCCCGCAGGGAGTCCAGGAACATCAGCCGGTCCTCGGCGCGTTCCGTGGGCCAGGTCGTCTCCAGCAGCCGCAGCGCCGCCGCCGGTTCGTGCGCCCGTACGAGGCCCAGCAGCGCCACCCGTTCGGCGAACAGCCCCTCCTGCCAGAGCCGCTCCACCCCCGCCGGATCGGTCACCTCCGGCAGTTCCCCCACACCGCCCGCCCCGCCGCGCAGGGCGAACCGCCAGTCGGGGTTGAGCCGGGCCAGCCACAGCCCCCGCGCGCCGGCCAGGGCCAGCGCCTGCGGCCGCAGGTCCGTACGGGCCCGGGCGGCGTCCAGCAACGCCGGTACGAGCGCGGCCGGTGCGCGGTACCCGTGCCGTGCGGCGGCGGCCAGCCACTGCGGCAGCAGCTCCGTCAGGTCGGGCGCCGCCCCCCGGCGGCCGGACCCGTTCCCGGCGGTCCGGCCGGCCAGCAGCTGCGCGAGGCGCCGCCGCGCCGCGTCCGGCGGGGCCGGACGCGGATCGCGCGGTGCGGGGTCCGGCCGGGCGGCCGCCTGGGCGGGCCGGAGCCCGGCCCGCCGTCGTACGGCATGCACGGCGGCCGCGTCCAGCAGGGCCCGCGGCGAACCGGCGGGGCCCGCGCCCCGCCGCCGGTCGGTGCCCAGCAGCGCGGCGCCGACCAGCGCCTCCCAGTCCCCGTACTCCTCGTCGGGCTTATCCATCGGACCCCTCCCTCTCCTGTGCCGGTGCTCCGGTCCCGCCCCCTCCGCGGGACCGGAGCAGTCTGTGTACCCGTCGTCCGTCGGTCCGTTCGCCAGCTAGCTGGCGTGGTTGTCGTTCACAAGAGCCCCCCGGCTGTCTCGATGTCGCACGCCGGCGCCCCCGCGCCGCCGCTCCCTCCCGTACGGCGCCCCCGCGCCGCGTACCGATCCCCTCCCCGCCGCCTCCGGCGACGGCATACGGGCCCCCAGGCCCCCAGCGATTTCCCTGTGTTCCCCGTCCCGTCAGACCAGCGGGACGGGCTCGGCCGAGCCCGGCTGCCAGGCCGTCAGCGGGGTGAAACCCCGATGACCGCATTCACCGAACACGGTCAGCGGGCCCCCGCCCGACAGCGCCGCCAGCTGCCACAGACCCCCGCGGGACCGGCTGCCCGGCCCGGTGAGGGGCACCGGCAGGGCGCAGGTTCCCCGCGCGTCCGCCAGCTGCCAGCCGAGTTCCCCCGGCACCGGGACCACCGGCCCCAGCACCACCGGCCAGGACTCCAGCCACGGGTCCTGCCGCAGCGCCGCCCCGTACGCCTCCAGCGCCGCCCCCGTGGTCACCCCGGCCGGAGCCTCCGCGCACGGCGCCACCGCCGCGGACCGCTCACCGAGGTCGGCCCGCAGTCCCGCCGAACCCGGCCGGAAGCGAACCTCCGCTTCCAGCACCAGCCCGACCGGCAGTGCCAGCCCCGGCGGCCGCCCCGGCGGACCGAAGTCCAGCACCATCGCGGGCCGCCCGCTCCCCAGCCCGCGCAGCCATATCCGGCGGGTGGTGAGCCGGCCGTCCGGCGACACCGAGTCGTACTGGGCCAGCACCAGCCAGCGGTCCCGTACGGCCTCCCCCTCCCCGGAGGCCGGCAGTCCCACCCTGCTGCGGACGGTCGCGGCGAGCTGTTCCGGAAGCCCTTCCACCCCCAGCCAGGCCCGGTCCAGCAGGTGCAGCAGCGCCGCCTCCTCCAGCATCCTTGCGGGCCAGCCGGGCCCGCAACTGGGTATCGTCCCCAACTCCCGGACCCGGCCCGCCAGTCCGGGCGCCTGGGCGTCGACCATGCGGGCTGCGGTCTCCTCCCACCCCGCGTACCCCGCCTGCTCCTGGCCCGCGAGGCCGCCGCGCAGCAGGTCGGTCAGCCGCTGCTCCAGCTCCGCGACCCCGGCGCCGACGCGCTCCGCCCGCCGCCCGGCCCGGCGCCTGGCCGCCTCCTCGTCCACCGGCCGGGCCGGTCCGGCGGCCGTCCGCACGGCCTTCTCCTCCCGCGCCGCGAGCCATGACGAAGCCCAGTCCGGCGCCTCGCCGGGCTCACCCGCCCCCTCGGCGGACCAGAGCAGCAGCAGCCCCAGAGCGTGCTTGCACGGGAACTTCCGGCTCGGACAAGAGCACTTGTACGCCGGTCCCGTCAGGTCCACGACCGTCTGGTACGGCTTGCTGCCGCTGCCCTTGCACAACCCCCACACAGAACCGGAAGCGGAACCTCCGATCTGTGACCACGACCCCGCCCCGCCGAGTCTGCCCCCCGCCTTGCGCGAGGCGTCGTCAGGAGCCAGAGCCAGTACCTGTTCCGCTGTCCAGCGGACCCCCTGCTCAGTCATGTGAACCACCGTACGGAACCCCACTGACAATCGCTCTGACCTGCAACAACGCCTCGAACAAGGCGCGTTGTCAGTGGCGTGGTGCACCGTGGACACAGCAGTCGGGAACGGCTGCCGAGCATTGGAGGGGGACCATGACCATGCCCGAGACGCAGACCGGCACCGAGGCGCTCCGACCGCACGCCGAAGATGCCTTCGCACACGAACTGAAAGCCCTGGAAGCAGCCGACGACCGGCCCCGGCCGGCCCGCTGGAAGCTCTCCCCGTGGGCCGTGGCCACCTACCTCCTCGGCGGCGAACTCCCCGACGGCACGGTCGTCACGCCCAAGTACGTCGGACCGCGCCGCATCGTCGAGGTGGCCGTCACCACCCTGGCGACCGACCGCGCCCTGCTCCTCCTCGGCGTCCCCGGCACCGCCAAGACCTGGGTGTCGGAACACCTCGCGGCCGCCGTCAGCGGAGACTCCACCCTCCTCGTCCAGGGCACCGCCGGCACCCCAGAGGAAGCCATCCGCTACGGATGGAACTACGCCCGCCTCCTCGCGCACGGCCCCAGCCGCGAGGCACTCGTCCCCAGCCCCGTCATGCGGGCCATGGCCGAGGGCATGACCGCCCGCGTCGAGGAGCTCACCCGCATCCCCGCCGACGTCCAGGACTCCCTCATCACCGTCCTGTCCGAGAAGACCCTCCCGATACCCGAGCTCGGCGACGAGGTGCAGGCCGTCCGCGGCTTCAACCTCATCGCCACCGCCAACGACCGCGACCGCGGCGTCAACGAGCTCTCCAGCGCCCTGCGCCGCCGGTTCAACACCGTCGTCCTGCCGCTGCCCGCCACCGCCGACGCCGAGGTCGACATCGTCGCCCGCCGCGTCGACCAGCTGGGCCGAGCCCTGGACCTGCCCGCCGCGCCCGAGGGCCTGGAGGAGATCCGCCGCGTCGTCACCGTCTTCCGGGAGCTGCGCGACGGCGTCACCGGCGACGGCCGCACCAAGGTGAAGTCGCCCAGCGGCACCCTGTCCACCGCCGAGGCCATCTCCGTCGTCACCGGCGGGCTCGCGCTCGCCGCCCACTTCGGAGACGGCGTCCTGCGCCCCTCCGACGTGGCGGCCGGCATCCTCGGCGCCGTCGTCCGCGACCCCGCCGCCGACAAGGTCGTCTGGCAGGAGTACCTGGAGGCCGTGGTGCGCGAGCGCGACGGCTGGAAGGACTTCTACCGCGCCTGCCGGGAGGTGACCCCGTGACACCGGCCGCCCCGGGGCCGCTGCTCCTCGGCGTACGGCACCACGGGCCCGGATCGGCCCGCGCCGTACGGGCCGCCCTCGACGCCGCCGGGCCCCGGGCGGTGCTGGTCGAGGGACCGCCCGAGGGGGACGCCCTGCTGGACCTCGCCGCCGACCCCGGGATGCGGCCGCCCGTCGCCCTGCTCGCCCACGCCGCCGACGACCCCGGGCGCGCCGCGTTCTGGCCGCTGGCCGGCTTCTCCCCGGAGTGGGTCGCCGTCCGCTGGGCCCAGGAGGCCGGCGTACCGGTGCGGTTCATCGACCTGCCCGCCGCGCACACCCTGGCCGGCGCGGGAGAGCCCGGGGGCGGACGGGGGCCCGGTGGAGGGGAGCCCGGCGCGCGGGGCTCCGAACAGCCGGACCCCGTACGGCTGGACCCCCTCGCGGTGCTGGCCGAGACCGCCGGGTACGACGACCCCGAACGCTGGTGGGAGGACGTCGTCGAACACCGCGGGACCCCGGCGGAGCGGTACGACCCGCTCGGCGCGTTCGAGGCCCTCGGCGAGGCCATGGGCGCCCTGCGCGACGCCTACGGCGACGGAGGACACGCCCGGGACCTGATCCGCGAGGCGCACATGCGGCAGCGGATGCGGGCCGCCCGCCGGGAGTTCGGCGACGCGTACGCCGTGGTCTGCGGGGCCTGGCACGTCCCGGCCCTGCGGGCGAAGACCACCGTCGCCGCGGACAAGGCGCTGCTCACCGGCCTGCCCAAGGTCAAGGTGGAGACCACCTGGGTGCCCTGGACCCACCGCCGGCTCGCCCGGGCCGGCGGCTACGGAGCCGGGATCGCCTCGCCCGGCTGGTACGCCCACCTCTTCGCGGCCCCCGACCGGCCCGTGGAACGCTGGCTGGCCAAGGTCGCCGGGCTGCTGCGCGAGGAGGACCGGCAGGTCTCCCCGGCGCACGTCATCGAGGCCGTCCGGCTGGCCGACACCCTGGCCGCGCTGCGGGGGCGGCCGCTGGCCGGCCTGACCGAGACCCTGGAGGCGGTCCGGGCGGTCATGTGCGACGGCTCCGACATACCGCTCGCGCTGATCGAGGACCGCCTCGTCGTCGGCGACGTGCTCGGCGAGGTCCCCGACGCGGCGCCCGCCGTCCCGCTGATGCGGGACCTGGCCCGGCAGCAGCGCTCACTGCGGCTCAAGGCCGAGGCCCAGGACCGTGAGCTGGAGCTCGACCTGCGCAAGGACACCGACGCGGCCAAGTCCCTGCTGCTGCACCGGCTGAGGCTGCTCGGCGTCGACTGGGGCACGCCCACCGCCTCGCGGGGCAGCACCGGGACGTTCCGCGAGACCTGGCGGCTGCGCTGGGAGCCGGAGCTGTCGGTACGGGTCGCCGAGGCCGGGATCTGGGGCACCACCGTCCTCGCGGCGGCCACCGCCCGGGCCGAGGCCGACGCGGCGGGCGCGCGGGAACTGGGCGAGGTGACCGCGCTGGCCGAGCGGTGCCTGCTGGCGGGCCTCTCCGACGCGCTCCCCGCCGTCCTGCGGGCCCTCGCTGACCGCGCCGCGCTGGACACCGACGTGGCGCGGCTCGCCAAGGCCCTGCCGGCCCTGGCCCGTTCCCTGCGGTACGGCGACGTCCGCGGTACCGACGCGGCGGCGCTCGGCACGGTCGCGTCCGGGCTCGCCGAGCGGATCTGCGTGGCCCTGCCGCCCGCCTGCGCGGCCGGGCTGGACGCCGACGCGGCGGCGGAGCTGCGCGGGCACGTCGACGGGGTGCACGGGGCGGTCGGCCTGCTCGCCGACGCGGACGAGGGCCTGCGGGAACGCTGGTCCGCGGTGCTGCGGACGCTGGCCGGCCGGGACACCGTCCCGGGCCTCATACGCGGGCGGGCGGCCCGGCTGCTCCTCGACGACGGCCGGCTGCCGGGCGAGGAGACCGCGCGGCTGATGGGCCTGGCGCTGTCCCCGGCGGCCTCCCCAGCGGACGCGGCCGGCTGGATCGAGGGCTTCGCGGGCGGCGGGAGCGGCGGCGGCACGCTGCTGGTCCACGACGAGCGGCTGCTCGGGCTGATCGACGCGTGGCTGACGGGGGTGCCGGAGCGAGCCTTCACGGACGTACTGCCGCTGCTGCGGCGCACGTTCGGGGCGTACGAGCCGGGGGTGAAGCGGACCCTCGGCGAGCTGGTCCGCCGGGGCCCGGGCGCCCCGCCCGCGGCGACCGGCCCGGGCGCCGCCCCCGAGGGCTTCGCACCGGAGCTGGACCCGGTCCGCGCCGACGCGGTGGTGGACCTGGTCCGGCTGCTGCTGGGCACCGCGACCGGAAGGGAGCCCGCCACGCCGGGGTGACGGCTCCCATCGGGGCCGGGCGGGAGGGGAACGCCTCCGCGGACAGGACGAGCGACGAGCGACGAGTGCAAGGGGACGGGCGGATGAACGGTACGGACGGACGCACGGCGGCACGGGACGCGGCGGCGGCACCCGTGCGCGGCGCGGTGACGGGCGGCCCGGCCGCCGCGGCCGGACCCGGCGGTGAGGGCGGGGCGTACGGGGCCGGGGGGACGAGCGGGGACGAGCGGCTGCGGCGGTGGCGGCTGGTGCTCGGCGGGGGCGAGGCGGACGGCACGGGGTGCGCGCTCACCGGGCGGGACGCGGCGATGGACGCCGCGCTCGGTGCCCTGTACGGCGGTGGCGGCAGCGGCTCCCGCAAGGCGTCGGGGGAGCGTTCGGCCGGGCTCGGCGGGTCCGCGCCGCAGGTGGCCCGCTGGCTGGGGGACATCCGTACGTACTTCCCGACCTCGGTGGTCCAGGTCATGCAGCGCGACGCGATCGAGCGGCTCGGCCTGTCCGCCCTGCTCCTGGAACCGGAGATGCTGGAGGCGGTCGAGCCGGACGTCCACCTGGTCGGCACCCTGCTCTCCCTGAACAAGGCGATGCCCGAGACGACACGCGAGACGGCGCGGGCCGTGGTCCGCAAGGTGGTCGAGCAACTGGAGAAGCGGCTCGCGGCCCGTACCCGGGCCACGCTCACCGGCGCCCTGGACCGGTCCGCCCGGATCAGCCGGCCGCGCCACCACGACATCGACTGGAACCGCACGATCCGAGCCAACCTCAAGAACTACCTGCCCGAACACCGCACCGTCGTGCCCGAGCGGCTCATCGGCTACGGCCGGGCGGCGCGGTCGGTGAAGAAGGAGGTGATCCTCTGCATCGACCAGTCGGGGTCGATGGCGGCCTCCGTCGTCTACGCCTCCGTCTTCGGCGCGGTCCTCGCCTCCATGCGCTCCCTCGCCACCCGCCTCGTGGTCTTCGACACCGCCGTCGTGGACCTGACGGACCAGCTCGACGACCCGGTGGACGTCCTCTTCGGGACCCAGCTCGGGGGCGGCACCGACATCAACCGTGCCCTCGCCCACTGCCAGTCGAAGATCACCCGGCCCGCCGACACCGTGGTCGTCCTGATCAGCGACCTCTACGAGGGCGGCATACGCGACGAGATGCTGAAGCGGGTCGCCGCGATGAAGGCGGCGGGGGTCGAGTTCGTGACCCTGCTGGCGCTGTCGGACGAGGGTGCCCCCGCCTACGACCGCGAGCACGCCGCCGCGCTCGCCGCACTGGGCGCACCCGCCTTCGCCTGCACCCCCGACCTGTTCCCGGAAGTGATGGCGGCGGCACTGGAGAAGCGGCCGCTGCCCGTCCCGGAGGGCTGACGGCGCGCCCGCCGCCGGCCGCCCTCCCGCCGATCGCCGGCCGCCGTCCCCCCGATCGGCCGACCGCCCTCCCCCCGATCGGCCGTGCGCCCCGCGCGCGGCTGTGAACCGGCAGATCGCACGAAGTTCCAGCTCAACCGTGAGGCGATCTGTGACAGGTATCACCGCTCAGGTGTGATCTGCGATTTAGGGACCTACGGCCCACGGGGATAACCTGCGGGACGGACATGCCGCGTCCACGGTCACCGTGTGCGCCTTCCTTGTGACAGCGCCGTCACGTTGCCCTCCGCGGCACGCCCACGCAGATAGCAGAAAACCGCGAATCACTGCGAATCTTTGAAGACAAGGGACGGACGCGCGTGGACCTGTTCGAGTACCAGGCGAGGGACCTCTTCGCCAAGCACGGTGTACCGGTGCTGGCCGGTGAAGTCATCGACACGCCTGAGGCGGCTCGCGAGGCCACCGAGCGGCTGGGCGGCAAGTCGGTCGTCAAGGCGCAGGTGAAGGTCGGCGGCCGCGGCAAGGCCGGCGGCGTGAAGCTGGCCGCCACCCCGGACGAGGCCGTCGCCCGGGCGACGGACATCCTCGGCCTCGACATCAAGGGCCACACGGTCCACAAGGTGATGATCGCCGAGACCGCTCCCGAGATCCTCGAGGAGTACTACGTCTCGTACCTCCTCGACCGCACCAACCGCACCTTCCTGGCCATGGCCTCGGTGCAGGGCGGCATGGACATCGAGGAGGTCGCGGAGAAGACCCCCGAGGCCCTCGCGAAGGTCCCCGTCAACGCCAACGAGGGCGTGACCATCGAGAAGGCCCGCGAGATCGTCGCCCAGGCGAAGTTCCCGGCCGAGGTCGCGGAGAAGGTCGCCGAGATCCTCGTGACCCTGTGGGACACCTTCATCGCCGAGGACGCGCTCCTCGTCGAGGTCAACCCGCTCGCGAAGGTCGCCGGCGGCGACGTCATCGCGCTCGACGGCAAGGTCTCGCTCGACGAGAACGCCGAGTTCCGCCAGCCGGGCCACGAGGAGTTCGTGGACCACGCGGCCGCGAACCCGCTCGAGGCCGCCGCCAAGGCGAAGAACCTCAACTACGTGAAGCTCGACGGCGAGGTCGGCATCATCGGCAACGGCGCGGGTCTCGTCATGAGCACCCTCGACGTCGTCGCGTACGCCGGTGAGAACCATGGCGGCGTCAAGCCCGCCAACTTCCTGGACATCGGCGGTGGCGCCTCCGCCGCCGTCATGGCCAACGGTCTCGAGATCATCCTCGGCGACCCGGACGTCAAGTCCGTCTTCGTCAACGTCTTCGGTGGCATCACCGCGTGTGACGAGGTCGCCAACGGCATCGTCCAGGCGCTGGCGCTGCTGGAGCAGAAGGGCGAGGCGGTCACCAAGCCGCTCGTCGTCCGTCTGGACGGCAACAACGCCGAGCTGGGTCGCAAGATCCTGTCGGACGCCAACCACCCGCTGGTGCAGCGCGTGGACACCATGGACGGCGCGGCCGACAAGGCCGCCGAGCTCGCGGCTGCGAAGTAAGGGCAGAGGTCACAGACTCACATGGCTATCTTCCTCAACAAGGACAGCAAGGTCATCGTCCAGGGCATGACCGGTGCCACGGGCATGAAGCACACCAAGCTGATGCTGGCTGACGGCACCGACATCGTCGGCGGCGTGAACCCGCGCAAGGCCGGCACGACCGTCGACTTCGACGGCACCGAGGTCCCGGTCTTCGGCTCGGTCAAGGAGGCGATCGAGGCCACCGGCGCGAACGTGTCCGTCCTCTTCGTCCCGCCGGCCTTCGCCAAGGCCGCCGTCGTCGAGGCGATCGACGCCGAGATCCCGCTGGCCGTCGTCATCACCGAGGGCATCGCGGTGCACGACTCCGCCGCCTTCTGGTCGTACGCGACCGCCAAGGGCAACAAGACGCGGATCATCGGCCCGAACTGCCCGGGTCTGATCACCCCCGGCCAGTCCAACGCCGGCATCATCCCGGGCGACATCACCAAGCCCGGCCGCATCGGTCTCGTGTCCAAGTCGGGCACGCTGACCTACCAGATGATGTACGAGCTGCGTGACATCGGCTTCTCCTCCGCCGTCGGCATCGGTGGCGACCCGGTCATCGGCACGACGCACATCGACGCCCTGGAGGCGTTCGAGGCGGACCCCGACACCGACCTGATCGTCATGATCGGCGAGATCGGCGGCGACGCCGAGGAGCGTGCGGCGGACTACATCGCCAAGCACGTCACCAAGCCGGTCGTCGGCTACGTCGCGGGCTTCACCGCCCCCGAGGGCAAGACCATGGGCCACGCGGGCGCCATCGTCTCCGGTTCCTCCGGTACCGCGCAGGCGAAGAAGGAGGCCCTGGAGGCCGCGGGCGTCAAGGTCGGCAAGACGCCGACCGAGACGGCCGAGCTGGCGCGCGCGATCCTGAGCGCCGCTCAGTAGTCCTCGCCTTCCAGGCACGTGTGTACGGGCGTGGCCCGCACCCTTCGGGGCGCGGGCCACGCCCGTTCGCGTGCCGTCGCCGGCCCGCTACCCGATCTGCGGGGTGACGCGGCCGGGTCCGGCCAGCGGATCGTCCCGCAGCTTGTCCTGGAGCTGCCGGCTCTCGTCGGTGAGCCGCTGGGGACCGCTGTGCGGGGGCACGCCGGAGACGTTCGCGCCGGGTGAGCGCGGGGGCTCGTACCGGGTCGGGGCGGTCGAAGCGGTGTAGGCGGTCGCGACGGCGATCACCGCGGTCAGCCCGAGGGCGGCCCGGGTCCACAGCCGGGCGCGGTGCTCCGCCGCGGCCCGTACGACGGGGGCGGAGCGCGGTTCGAGGCGTACCGCCGGGCACAGGGCGGCGAGCCGGTCGCGCAGCAGCGCGGACTGCTTCTCGGGCGGTACGGCGGCCAGCTCGGGGATGCGGCCGGACAGCTCGGCGTGCGCGTGGATCAGGCGGCTGCCCGCGGTGGGGGTGCTGGCCTCGGTCTCGGCGGCGGTGTCGGGCAGGTCCAGGCCGAGGCCGTCGTAGAGCACGACGGTGCGGCGGTGCGCGGGGGGCAGCGTGAGGACCGCGTCCAGGAGGATCCGGTCGGCGGGCTCGACGGGGGGCTTGTCGGGCTCGCGGTGGGCCCGGCGCAGCCGGCGCCAGGGGGACAGGGCGTGTTCGTACGCGGCCGCGCGCACCCAGCCCACCGGGTCCGGGTCGACGGCCACCTCGGGCCACCGGGCCCAGGCTTGCTGGAACGCCCGGTCCACCGCCTCCTGGGCGAGGCCGCGGCGGCCGGTGAGCAGGTACGTCTGCCGGGTGAGGGCGTGGGCGGCGTGGGCGTAGAGGGCGTCGAATGCCTGGGCCGGGGTGGCCCGGGCCCCCTCCGGGTCCGTCGTGCCGGGCGCGGCGCCGGGTTCCGCGGCGGGGTCCGGCACGCCGGGGCCCTCGGGCGCGTCCCCGGCAGACCCGGGGGAGGCCCCGGCGGCCTCGGCGGCCTCGGGGGCCTCGGCGGCCTCGGGGGCCCCGGCGGGTCCGGCGTTTCCGGGGGTTCCCGGGGTCAGGGCGGTGCCGCCGGCCAGGGCCTTGGCATACGCGGGCTTGGGCTCGTGACGCGGCACCCCGGCCGGGGGCTTCGAGGCGCGCTTGACCGCGGGCTTCGGCCGGGTTCCGGCGCCGGATGCCTGTCTTTGGCCCTGGTTCGGATTCTGAGCCGGGCCGCCGCCCGCGAAGGACCGTACGCCGCCGACCGCCCGCAGGCCGGAGCCGCCGGGTGGCGCGGGGGCCGGGTCGGCCGGCCCGGGGGAGCCGGATGAGCCGGGCCCCCCGGGTGCCGGGCTGGCTCCGGCGGCGGGCCCGGCGCCGGCTCCGGCCGCGTCGGCGGAACCTTCGGCCGCGCCGGCTCCGGCCATCCCGGCGGTGTCCGCGTCGACTCCGGCCGCGTCGGCCGCTTCCGCGCCTGCCGTGACCGCGGCGGGTGCGGGGGAGGCGTGCGCCGCCGGGCCGTACCCCGTGTCGGGGCCCGCCCGGTCCGGGGTACGGCCCCCGGCGTCGGCCGTCGCCCCGGCCGGTGCCGTGTCCCGGGATGCTTCCGCCGGGCCGAAGCCCCCGGGGGCGAGGTCGGGGCCCGCCCCGTCCGGCGTCCGCGCCTCGTCCCCGTCTCCGGACTCGGCCCCGTCTCCGGCCCAGGCCGCGCCCGCTGCCTCGGTTTCGGCGCCGGTCCCGGCCTCCGCCTCCGCCCCCGGATCCGGTGGGTCCGCGAGGGTGTCCAGGAGCTTCGCGTACGCCTCGCGCTTGCGGCCCCTGGGTTCCGTACGGCCCGTTTCCCACGAGCGCACGGTGGTCGCGGTGACGCCCATCGCCGCCGCGACCTCCTCGTGCGTCAGGGCAGCCGATTCGCGCAGTCTGCGGCGTTCCTTCGGGGACGGGAGGCTCAGCTCCGAGCGCTCCGAGCTCGTCTCGACGCTTTGTGTCATGCCACACTCCCCGTGACCCGACAGACCTGGGCGATAAAGTACATAAACGTATATTGAGCGACACCACGGGCATTCGCCTGTTACCCGCCCATAGCGCGTGTCGTTGGCACCATGGCGGGGTGACCCAAGTGACCGAACGCGGGACCCCGTTGCCTGTGGCCCCCCGGACCGCCGGGAGGCGCCGTTCCCCGGCGGCCGCGGCGTGCGTGATGGGCGGCGCCGTGGCGGCCGGCCTCGGGCTCGGCTTCCTCGCCGTGCTCGTCATCGTGCTGTGGATCAGCTCCCCCTACCCCGACAGCGGCCCCGGCGGGGCCCTGCACCTGGCCGCCGGACTGTGGCTCCTCGCCCACGGGACGGAGCTGGTGCGCTACGAGACCCTGTCCGGGGTGCCCGCGCCCGTCGGGGTGACGCCCCTGCTGCTCGTCGCCCTGCCCGTCCTGCTGATGCGGCGCGCCGCCCGGCTGGGCCACGCCGCCGAGGAGGAGGACGCCGAGGACGTGCTGCCCGCCAGTGCCGTCTTCTCCGCCGTGCTCTGCGGCTATCTGGCCGTCGGAGCCCTCGCCACGGCGTACGCCGCCGGGGGGCCGATGCCCGCCGATCCGCTCAGCGCGGCCTGGCACGTCCCGCTCGTCGCGGTGCTCGCCGCGGGCGGCGGGGTGTGGGCGGCCCGGGGGCGTCCCCTCGGCCCGCTGCCGTCCTGGTGGCCCGGGGGCGTACGGAAGGCATTCGCGCGCCCCCGGTACGCGCTGGCGCTGCGGGCCGGAGCGGGTGGGGCGCTGGTCCTGCTGGGCGGCGGCGCCCTGCTCGTCGGCGTCTCGCTCGCGTGGCACGGCGCGGAGGTCCAGGGGTCCTTCCTGGCCCTGACCGGGGTGTGGTCGGGCCGGTTCGCGGTGCTGCTCCTCGCGCTCGCCCTGATCCCGAACGCCATGGTGTGGGGCGCCGCCTACGGCCTCGGCCCCGGCTTCGCCCTGGGGACCGGCGCGGCCGCGACCCCGCTCGGCTTCACGGGATCGCCCGCGCTGCCCCGCTTCCCGCTGCTGGCGGCGCTCCCGCCCGAGGGGCCGGGGACCCCGCTGACCTGGGCGGCCGCCGGGGTGCCGGTGGTGGCCGGGCTGGCCGTGGGCTGGTTCGCGGTGCGCCGGGCGCGCGAGGTCTCGTACGGGGAGACCGCTCTCACGGCGGCCTTGGGCGCCCTCGTGTGCGGGCTGGCCATGGCCGGGCTCGCGGCGGTGTCCGCGGGGCCGCTGGGTTCCCGGAACCTGGCCGACTTCGGGCCGGTGTGGTGGGCGACGGGCGCGGCGGCCTTCGCCTGGACGCTGCTGCTCGCCGTGCCGGTGGCGGTGTCGGTGCACGCCTGGCGGACCCGCCCCGCGAAGGGTGCGGCGGCCGCGGACCTCGCGGAGGACGACCGCTGGCACGACAGCGGCGTACGGGAGGTGCGCTGGGCGGCACTGCGCCGCGCGGCGGGCACCCTGATCCCGGACTTCTCGTCCGCTCAGCCCGAGACCCGGCCCCAGGCCCCCGCCCGGCCACCGGCCCCCGTGGCGGCCCCGGCTCCGGTAGGGCCGCAGACCCCGGCCAGGGCGCCGCGGCCCGAGGAGTTCCAGGTGCACCCGGTTCCGGCGGCCCCCGCCGCCCCGCCCGCGGCGCCGGTGGCTGCCCCGGCCGCGCCGAGGCGGCCCCGCCCGGTGACGGTCGCCCAAGGGTTCAGCCTGGACCTGACACCGATCCCGATCCCGGCGGCCCCGGCGTCCCCGCCGGGCGTGGCCGCACCCGCCGCCCCGCCCGTGCCCCCGCCCCCGCCCGGCCCGCCGCTGGTGCCGCCGGCGTCGGGCGTACGGGTCATGGCCCGCCGGAGGGCCGACCCCGACCCCGAACCCGACTCCGCCCCCGGCTCCGCCCCGGACGCCTGACGGCGGCACCCGACACACGGCACCCGACGCACGACGGCGGGGGCCGGCTCCCGCGCCGGCCCCCGCCGGCATGTGCGGCCTGTCCGGCCTGGCGGCGCCCCCCGCTGGGTCGGAT